>URTW01000032.1 GCA_900550815.1 uncultured Collinsella sp. | reverse complement strand
GGGCTCGACAACACAATGCTCACATAGGTGTTTGTCTCTTTAAATCGCTGTCGCAGCTGCTCTGCCACGCGCTCATAGCGCGACAGAATCGGCGACGCGATATCAATCGTTTTCTCGGCCATATTCGGCACTCCTTAATTTCCAACATTTATACCCCGTCCCCAGGTGGCTGGCGGGCTAATCGTCGGGGGTTTCGATTTCTATACTGGCGATGTCGAGCTCGCGGCCGTGCAGTAGGCGCTCATTGGCGCCACCGCTCTGGGGACATCGGCAATGGAAGCGGTCGTGCTCAAAGACCTCGCCGCAGTCCAGACACTCGCTTTGTGGATGGACTTCCTCTACGGCAAGCTCGCAGCCGCGCGTGAGCGGGTCCTCGTCGCGAAATGTCTCCCATGCAAAGTCGAGTGCCTCGCGCACGACCTCGGTCATATCCCCGATACGCAGCGTTACCAAAACGGCGCGCGAGGCCCCCGCCCCACGCGCCGCGCGAATCACTGTATCGAGTATGCCGTTGACAATGCCAACCTCGTGCATACCGATTTACTCCTCGTCGTCCTCGTCGTCCGAGAACAGGTCCAGACGACTCACGCACTAGCCCTCCTTGCCCTCGCGCGCGGTAATGACCACACGGGCGATGGCAAGCGAAACCTCGTAAAGCGAGAGCAGGGCACCATACATGAGGCCGAGCGTAACGGGCGAGCCGTCAGGCGTAATCACAGCCGAGCCCACAAGCAGGCCAACGTATACGTAACGCCTGGCACCGCGGAAAGCAGCGTAGGACACGATGTGGAAGACGGACAGGTAGAAGATGATGAGCGGCAGCTCAAACGCCACGCCAAAGCCGATCATAAAGAGCAGCTCCATGTTGACGTAGTTCTCCAGATCGGGCAGCGCCGTAGCGACGGCCGAGGTTTCGCCGATGAGCCACTCAAAGCCCGCAGGAATGATGATGAAGTAGCAGAAAATGGCGCCCAGGAAGAACAGCACCGTCGAGGCGAGCACCGTGGGCACGACCCACTTGCGCTCGTTGGGGCGAAGCGCCGGCAGGAAAAATGCCAGAATCTGCCAGATGATCATGGGCGTGCACATGACAACGGCCATCTTGATGGCCAGCGAAAAGCGCAGGCCAAAGCCGCAGAGCGTGGTGGTGATGTAGAACTTACCGTCCGGCACAAAGGAGCGGATGGGATCTTTCAGGATGTCGAGCACCACAGGCGTGGCGAAATACAGCACGATAGCGGCTGCAAAGACTGACACGACCACGATGGTCAGGCGGCGACGGAGCTCTCCCAGGTGATCGAAGAGCGGCATACGCGCAGGTCCGATAGGCATTACTCATCGCCTCCCTTCGGGGCGTCGGCGGCAGCGGCGTCGTCCTCGGCCTCGAGCTCGCGAGCGAGCTGGTCGACGACAGCCTTGCGCATACGGGGACGACGGGCGTAGAGGTCAGCCGTCGTGGGCTCTGCCGGCTCGGGCTCGGGCTCCGGCTCTGCAGCAGGCTCGGGCTCGGCGACGGCAGCGGCAGGCTCGGCCTTGGCGGACTCGGCGCTCTCGGCCTCATCCGCAGCGCCATCGCCCTCGGTGGCACCCTCGCTCGCAGCCTTCTCGGCGGCAAGGCGGGCACGGCGCTCGGCAAAAGTCTCCTTCTTTGCGGGCGCAGCCGTCTCGACGGCACCCTCGTCCGCATCGGAATCGTCATCGACGGCAGCCTTCTTGGGCTTGACCGGGGCCGACGCGGCCTCGCTTACCGGATCGATAATCTCGGACTGAACAACGGCCGTCATCTTTTCCTGCGTCTCGCGGAACTGACGGATGGCACGGCCGATTGTGCGGCCCATCTGCGGGAGCTTATCCGGGCCAAACAGCAAAAAGCCGAAGACCACGATGATCGCGAGCTCACCCTCTCCAATACCAAACACACATACCTCCAAGGCTCGATGTGAGTCGAGCCCGCACCGCGCCATTCGGCCGGAACTCGTCTATTCATTCGGTCAAGTATAGCGCCCGGACGCCAAAACGTCCGAGCGCATCACAAACATATGCCAAACGGCACGCCCCTTTTGGGGCAGGGCTTATGCCGCCGTGATCGAGATCTCCTGGTCGACGCCCAGCAGCTGAACCACGCGCATCACCGGGGGCTGCACATTGGTGCAGCTAAAGCGCTTGCCGTGGTCGACCGCGTGGTGCGCGGCGCCCACGAGCACGCCAATGCCCGTCGAATCAATGTAGCTCACCTGGGCAAAGTCGAGCTCAACGGCCTCGGTGGGCTGCTCGAGCGCCAAGTCGATGGCGTTGCGCAGACTATCGGCATTGGAGATATCAATCTCGCCGGTTACCTTAATGGTATAGAGCTCTGGCGTGGGGTTGGTAGAAATTCCCAAATCCATGTATACGCTCCTTTACGTATCGAAAGTGCGGATAGTACGGGAAGCCGCGCGTTAGGCGCGCTCGGCACGCGCAAGCTCGGCAGCGACGAGCTTCACAGCCAGCACCAGCACATCGAGCGCGGCCTCCAGGTCCTCGACCGTGGGATAGCTCGGCGCAATACGGATGTTGGTATCGCGCGGGTCTTTGCCGTAGGGCCAGGTAGCGCCGGCCGGCGTGAGCTTAACACCCAGCTCGGCGCAAAGCGCCGCAACCTTCTGGGCCGAGCCCTCGGGGCCATCGAAACTCACAAAGTAGCCGCCGCGAGGATGCGTCCAGGTAGCGCAGCCCGTCTCACCCAGGCCCTCGGTGAGCTTGCGCTCAACGGCCTCAAAGCGCGGGCGCAAAAACTCGGCATGCTTTTTCATGTGCTCCTTGACCGCCTCGATGGTGGGAAGGAAGCGTACGTGGCGCAGCTGGTTGAGCTTGTCGGCGCTGATAAGGCCGGCCTTCAGGCGCTTGGAGAACTCCGCGATAACCGCGGGGCTCGCACCGATAAAGCCGATGCCGGCGCCCGGGAAGGTGATCTTGGACGTCGAGGCAAAGGCCACCACGCGGTCCTCGGTGCCCGCCGCGCGAGCGAGATCAAAGATGTTGGCGAGCTCGTCGGTCTCGTCGTACAGGTCGTGCACGCAGTAGGCGTTGTCCCAGAAGATGCGGAAATCGGGCGCGGCCGTGGGCATCTCGACCAGGCGACGCACGGTGTCCTCGCTAAAAGTGATGCCCGTGGGGTTGGAATACTTGGGCACGCACCAGATGCCCTTGATGGAGTCGTCGGCGGCGACGAGGCGCTCGACCTCGTCCATGTCGGGGCCGTTGTCGGTCATCGCGACGGGGACATTCTCGATACCCAAGTCGGCAGTGATGCCAAAGTGGCGGTCGTAGCCGGGAACAGGGCACAGGAACTTGACCTTCTTGCCGTCATGCGCGGCCTCATAAGCCTCCCAAGGCTCGCTACCGCACGAGCCGCAGCGCCAGAACATGCCGGCGATATCGTGCTCGATCAGCAGGCTCGACGAACCCAGTACGAGCGTCTGCTCGGCGGGGCAACCCAGGAACTCCCCCGCCAGCTTGCGTGCCGAGGGAATGCCCTCAAAGCAACCGTAGTTGGAGCAGTCGACGTTGCCGTCGTGCAGATCGGCATCGGCATTGAGGATATCGAGCATGGGTCGAGAGATGCCCACCTGGGAGGGCGACGGCTTGCCGCGGGCCATGTCGAGCGCCAGGCCCTTGGCCTTGACCTCGGCGACCTCGGCTTTGAGCGCCTCGATGGCGGCATCGAGTTCGGTGGTTTCCATCTTCTGGTAGATCGTCTGCATGGGTGCGACCTTTCGCGAAGCGGGACGTTGCAGTTCGTCTAAGTATAGACCGCCACTGCCGCAACGGTATGAAGCCGTGATAGATTAAGTCCATCGCAATGAATTACGACATCGCCGCGCATGCCGGTGTGGGGCGCCCAAGGAGGCACTATGGAGTACGGATCGTTCCAGGCCGAGGAATTCGGCGACCTGCAGCGCCTGGTCGACGGACTGTTTTATGACCGCCGCGCCATCGACCGCCTGGATCTCATCGTGCAGGCCGAGATCTTGGACCTCGCGCCCGACCTCATGGAAATCGTCAACCTGCTACCGCCCGGCTATTACGACCGCCAGTCACTTTGCGACCAGCTCAACTCCGCCTTGGCCGCCCACGGCTGGGGCGCCATCTACGGCACCGTGGAATAAACCTAGTCATTGGGGCCTGTGGTCAAAAAATAGCAAATATGAGTACTGTTACTTTTTTAGTAACAGCGATTTTGAATTAAAAAGGCCAGTCTTGGCCTTTTGTGTCCGGTTTTGGAAGGATGCATCGGCATTTTTCGTCCAGCCACGCAATCGTTAATGCACAGACAGAATAGATTTGTACATTATTTTTCGCGCCTAAAATGAAACGCCGTTTGTGACAGTACTCACAAACGGCGTTTTTTGGCCACTGGGATGTCCGGCAGGTGGCAAGTACCACTCAAAACCGCGTTTTACACGCGCTCGAGCAGGCTCTGGCGTCTGTTTCTACGCGCCTACTCGCCCTTGGGCGCGGGGTGTTTGCAGACCACGCTCATGTAAATCATGCCGAGCACGGCGGCGGTGACCGAACCGGCAAGAATGGCAGCCTTGGCAGCCAGAACCTCGAACTGAGCCGTCGGGAAGGCGAGGCCGCTGATGAGAATCGACATGGTAAAGCCGATACCGCCCAGAATGCCCACACCGGCGATCATGTGCCAGTTGACGTTGTGCGGCAGCTCGCAGACCTTGAGCTTGACCAAGGCAAACGTCATGCCAAAAATGCCAATCGGCTTGCCCAGCAGCATACCAAAGTACACGCCGAGCGTCACCGGGTCGGTGAGCAACGTGCTCATATCCACGCCCACTAGGCGAACCTGTGCGTTCACGAACGCAAAGATCGGCAGGATCACAAAGTTGACCGGCGTGGAGATCAGACGCTCCATGCGGATGAGCGGCGGGGTCACGCGGTGCATGACGCGCTCGACCTTGGTGGTCGAGACGGTAAAGTCATGCTGGCCCAAGATGTGCGCCTCGTCGTCGTAGCGGTCGTCGAGCAGCGGCAGGCACTCGCCCAACCAATCGGTTAGGCTATCGAGCTTGACGCCGCACTTGGCCGGGATGGTAAAGGCCAAGATGACACCAGCAAGCGTGGCATGTACGCCGCTCTTGAACATGCAGAACCACAGCAGCAGACCCAGTACCGAATACGGGGCAAGGCGGTAATGCTGCGTCTTGTTGAGCCACACGAGCGCGCAGGTCACAAGCGCGGCGGCGCCCAACCAAAACGGATTGGGGCTCTGACCGTAGAAGATGGCGATGGCGGCGATGGAGATGAGGTCGTCGGCGATGGCGAGCGTCGAGAAGAACACGCGCACGCCGTTGGGCACGCGATTGCCCAAAAGCGACAGCACGCCCAGCGCAAAGGCAATATCGGTTGCCATGGGAATGGCCCAGCCGTTGTGCGCGCCGGCATGGTTAAAGATCAGATAGATGCAGGCGGGAACGACGACGCCGCCCACGGCCGCCAGCATGGGAAGCATGGCCTGGCGCGGGTTTTTGAGCTCGCCGACCGTCATCTCATACTTGAGCTCAATGCCCACCAGCTAAAAGATAATCGCCATGAGGAAGTCGTTGACGAATAGCTCGACGGTGAGACCGGCCGTAAGGTTGCCCAGACCCACATACAGCGGGGTCTCCAAAAAGTGATGGATGGCCTCGTAGGCATCGGTATTGGCGCAAATGACGGCGGCGATGGCGGCGAAGACCATGACGGCGGCGGAAATCGTGCCGTTCTCGGCGATGCGCTCCCAGATGTCGTGGCGCTCAAAACGCTTGCGCTCACGAACGTTGAACAGCTGCTCAGTTGCTGCCATGGGCGGCTCCTTTCACGGGAAAGCTCCCGTCTTAAAAAAGCACGGCCCGCCCAAGTGGCGGCGCCGCGCTCTAACGTATTACGCTTGCATCTAGCCTACCCTGCACGACAAGCACGCAGGCGTGGCCGAAAAGCGGAACCACAGGTTGAACATTATTTGCTCAACGGCACGGGCACGCCTGTCCAAGAGACGACGCGGCGCCGTGCACAAAAAACGACCGGAGCGCGGGGCGTCCGCGATCCGGTCGTAGCGTTTGGTCAACTAAACCTAGCAGGCGGCCATGATGGGGGCAGCGACCTGCTTCTTACGGGAGAGGACGCCCGGCATCCAGACGCCGTCGTGCTCGTCGGCAATGCCCAGGCCCTTCTGAGCGGCCTCGGTCTCGCCCTCGAGCAGGACCTGCGAGCCCTCCTCCATGATGTCAGTGATGCACAGGACGATGCCGTCGGCACCCTTCTCGGCGGCGTAGGCGCGCATGGCCTCGCGAATCTCGTCGATCATGCCGAGTGCGCGGGTCTTGTCGACAGTCTCGTACTGGCCGATGAGCAGCTTCTTGCCGGCAGGCTCGAACATCTTGATGTCGTTGCCGACCATCTCGGCTGCGGTGAAGGAGCCGGACGGACGGGTGAGGAAGACTTCCATGCCAAACTTGACCGGGTCGACGCCCACCTGCTCGCCGAGCTTGGCGGCGACGGCGCGGTCGACATCGGTGGTGGTGGGGCTCTTGAGCATGAGCGTGTCGGTCATCATGGCCGAGAGCAGCAGCTTGGCCTGGACGTCGGAAAGCTCAACGCCGAGCACGCCGGCGAGCTTGGTGACGATGGTGCAGCTGGAGCCCCAGGGCAGGCAGATGTAGTGCAGCGGGCCGGCGGTCTCAAAGTCGCCGATGCGGTGATGATCGACAACGCCAAAGACCGTGGCGTCCTTAAGGCCGGCGACAGACTGGGCAGACTCGTTGTGGTCGGTGAGGACGACGAGCTGCCCGGCCTCGACGGCCTCGATCACGCGGGGCTCGGCGACGCCGGCGTCGGCGAGCAGCTTGGCGGACTCGGCCGGAAGCTGACCAAGGGCGCAGGCCTCGTAGGTGTTGCCGGCATACTCAACCTGGTTGAGCAGCTGGGACAGGACGACGGCGCTCATGATGGCGTCGTTATCGGGGTTCTGGTGACCAAAGACAAGAACGTTTGCCATGGGTATCCTCCACTTGATATGTGTACTTGGACGTAGCTATGGTAGCACGCCGATGCCGAGCCTTCGCAGACGGAAGGGCTACGGTATATTTTGGGGCAGGCACGGGGCCAAGGTTGTCCCTTTTGCACCATATTGGTGCAAAGCATCCTGTCCCCCTTGCACCAGCTATTTACCGGCGGCGCGCAGGGCTACGTAGGCGGCACCGATGATGCCGGCGTCGTTTCCGAGCGAAGCGACCTCGATGGGCGTCTCGCGCGAGGCAGAGAGCGCGTAGCGCTGGAAGTACTCGCGAGCCTTGTCGAGGTAGACATCGGCCGAGGCGGAGGCGCCGCCACCGATAAGGAACATCTCGGGGTCGACCACGTTGGCAATAAGCGCCAGGGCGCGGCCGAGGTAGTCGGCCATGGTATCGGCAGCTGCCAGTGCGAGCTTGTCGCCCTCGCGGCAGGCCTGGAACACGTCCTTGGAATCTGAAGGGCCGGTGAGCTCGATGGGCTCGACGCCCGCCTTCTTGCACTCAGCAAGGTAGTTGCTCACCACGCCGGTGGCGCTGGAATACTGCTCCAGGTGGCCATGGCCACCGCAGCCGCAGGTACGCTCCTCGGCCGGGTTCAGGCACATGTGACCAATCTCGCCGCCGGCGCCCACAACGCCCGATACCACGTCGCCGTTAACGATAACGCCGCCGCCCACGCCGGTACCGATGGTGACCATCACCACGTTCTGCACGCCCTTGGCAGAACCGAGCCAGGCCTCGCCCATGGCAGCGGCGTTGGCATCGTTCTCGTACTTAACGACCGCGTCGGGACAGTGCTTTTGAATGGCGATCCTCAGCTCGGGCAGGTTAATGGCAATGTTGGCCTTGACCTTGGCATCGCCCGATGCCGGGATGGGGCACGGAACGGCCAGGCCAATGCCCGCCACAAAGGCACGCGGAATCTGGGCTTTGGCGACCACCTGGTCGATAGCCTCGGTCACCGCGGCAAAGCCCGCAGCGTCAACGATGGGAGGCGTGGGCACGCTGGCCTTGGCAAGCAGGTTACCGTCTTCGTCGAACAGGCCCTCCTTAACCGAAGTGCCGCCAACGTCAATGCCGATGTAGTACTGCTTAGGTTCCATGGGAGCCCACCTTTCTCGTTTAAACATTGCCTGTATGGTACCGCTCCCAAGGCAAAAACCTACCAAAAAGGGACAGGTTTGTTTTGGCAGGTTTTATCTGGGGAAACGCAGAGTACGAGATTCGGTTCGCTGGCCGCTATATCGGTTCGGTCCCGTCCCCGGACCGATCATTCCTCAACACAACACTACTCAGATGTTTATCATTTAAAACGCTCTGATTTTACAAGCGGGGCGTCTTTTGATTTTATCGTTCTCGAACTTTTCAATAACTCAATAGAGATACTTAGGCGTTGACTATACTTTCTTTTATTCTCAATCAAGTTGGAAAGGAGGTTCCTTGATTCCCAAATACGAGGCGATAGCTGCAGATATTCGTCGAAGTATCGAGGATGGTGCTCTTAAACCGGGCGACAAGCTTCCCACCGTCGTTGAGTTCTGCGAGCTCTATAGCGTTTCCAAAATCACCGTCAAACGAGCTATCGAGCAAATCACCGAGGAAGGTCTTATTACCAGCCGTCGTGGATCGGGTACCTACGTTAAGGACACGGCGGGACTTCCCGGCCAGGCGTTTTTCCAGGGCAAAAACGACCGTGCCCAGGGTTTTTCGTATGAGCACCGCGGGGAGAAGGTGACCTCGGTGGTCTACGATTTCTCGATTGTTAATCCACCAGCGGACATCGCAGCCCAGCTGGGAATTGCCGAGGATGACTTTGCCTATCACATCGTGCGCGTGCGTCAGGCCGATGAGAAGCCCATCGTTATCGAGTACACCTACATGCCCCTCGAGCTGATTCCAGGCCTTAAAAAGAAGGACCAGTCCGGATCGGTCTCCCCCTTCATCCGCGAGCAATGTGGGCTGAAGATATCGAGCTTCCACCGTACCATTCGCGCCGTGGCAGCAACCGAGGAAGAAGCCAAGCGTCTGGACACCAAACTTGGCTCTCCCCTGCTCGAGCTCACCCAGATTGGCTTTTTGGACAGCGGCGCCGCCTTTGAGTATTCGGTCTCGCGCAACGTTGGCGACCGCTTTGAGTTGCACAATGTAACGTTGGCGTAGGTTTTTGTAGTCATGCGGGCGCTCGTTTTGCGCTGCTTTGCGCGGCGCCCGCGCAACACAATGGAGGTATGAATATGTCCGATTTGATTAAACTGACGCCGATCTTCCGCAAGAAGATCTGGGGTGGCCGCCAGCTCGAAACCGTATTTGGTTACGACATTCCCAAGGGTCCCATCGGTGAGTGCTGGGCCATCTCGGCCCACCCCAATGGCGACTGCCAGATTGCGGAGGGCCCGTATGCCGGTCACACGCTGTCGTGGCTGTGGGCCGAGCATCGCGAGCTCTTTGGCAACTGCGAGGGCAAGGAGTTCCCGCTACTCGTTAAGATTCTGGACGCCAAGGACGACCTTTCGATCCAGATTCACCCCAACGACGAGTACGCCGCCGAGCACGAGAACGGCAGCCTGGGCAAAACCGAGTGCTGGTATGTGCTGGACTGCGAGCCCGGCTCCACGATTATCGTCGGCCAGCGCGCGCATGACCGCGCCGAGGCCGCACAGATGATCGAGGACGGCCGCTGGGACGACATGCTCAACGTGCTGCCGATCCACAAGGGCGACTTTTTCCAGATTGATTCCGGCACCGTGCACGCCATCAAGACCGGCACGCTCATTTTGGAGACGCAGCAGTCGAGCGACGTGACATATCGCCTGTACGACTACGACCGTCCCGGCACCGACGGCAAGCTGCGCCCGCTGCACGTTGAGCAGAGCCTCGATTGCATCGACTTTGATGTTCAGGCTCCGACCGACGGCACGGTGACCGCGCCCGAGGCGGACGGCGTGACCGAGCTCGAGTCTTGCCCCTGCTACACCGTCGATCGCGTGCGCGTTAACGGCAGCAAGACCCTCGACCAGCGCTGGCCCTTCATGTGCCTGTCAGTCATCGACGGCGAAGGCACCGTCTGCGGCGACCCCGTCCACAAGGGAAGCCACCTGCTGGCCCCGAGCACCGTGGACCAGATCGAGCTCGAGGGCAAGATGGAACTGATCGTCTCGCACCTGTAGATCGCACCAACAACCCAAACGAAACAAGGGGCTCCCCCGTCCATGTACGGGAGAGCCCCTTGCCATATCTATTTATCAGCCCACCCGGCTCTCCAGACCAAAAAGGCAGACAAGCAAAGCGATGTTCGCAAGCAACCTTAACTAAGGACCTGGGCGGGCGCATAGGGCAACATCGATCGCGAGTTCCGCACGCAAAGGAAAGCACTTAATGTGCTTTCCGTCTAGCGCAGGACAGTCCGAGCACGCCATCGTTCCCTAAACGCCCGCCCAGGTCCGCCGGGATCACGACAGCTTGACGATCGGTGCAAAACCTTTCATTAGCTTTTTGGTCTGGCCGGTCTTTTCGAATTGGACCTCGATCATGTCTCCGGCGACCGAGATCACGGTGCCCGTGCCAAAGGTCTTGTGGCTCACGGTATCGCCCGCGGAAAAGTCCTGCGATGCGCTGGCGCGATCGACCTTGCGCTCCACCGTCGGCGACACCTTGGATGACGGCTTTTTGGCTCGCGGCGCGCCCGAGCCAAAGGTCGAGGCAACACGGCCGGCGTCGGGCGAAACCCCACGATGGCGCTCGGTGCCATAAGTGCTGCCGCCAAAGAAGTCATCGAAGCTCGATCCGCTACGCGATCCAGAGCCGCCGGTCGAGCGCGTATGCGAGCCAAACACCTTGCCGCCATACATATCCGAGCCCATGCCCGAGCCAAAGGTGCCGTGACGGTCGCCGCGCTTCTCCCAGCCCGTGCCTTCAAAGCCGGCAGAACCGATACCGCTAAACTCGATATCCTCAAACGGAATCTCGTTGAGGAAGCGCGAACGCGGGTTGGCAGAGGTCGAGCCGTAGGTGCGACGCGTGGCCGCATAGGTCAAGAACAGGCGCTTACGGGCGCGCGTGATGGCGACGTAGGCCAGGCGACGCTCCTCCTCGAGCTTACCCGGGTCATCGCTGCCGCCAAAGTCGTGCACGTGCGGGAAGATACCCTCCTCCATGCCGGCCACGAACACCGCCGGGAACTCCAGGCCCTTGGCGGAGTGGATGGTCATCATGGTAATGGCATGCGTCTCACCGGCTAGGGAATCCAAGTCGGAGCGCAGGGCCAGCCACTCCATGAGTGCCGGCAGCGCCTTACAGGTGAGCGGACCGTAGGTGCGCTCGATCTCGTCAGCATGCACGGCACCCGCCGGCATCTCCGTCGACGCGGCATATGCGTTGCCCGCGATGGCGGCGGCCAGAGCATCCTGCGGCGAGAGCGCCGGGGCGGCTAGGCTATCGAGCGGATTGGAACCTGCGGCATCGCGCGCGCCGACCAGCGCCTCAAACGAGGACGCGGGCGCGGACGGTCCCGGCTCGGGCGCAGGCGCGCTCACCACAACGGGCTCGGGCTCAGCGTCGGCAGGCACATCGGCAACGCCAGCCGCGCGCAGCTCTTCCAAGCTCTCAAGCGTACCCTCGATATCCTCGTGTGTCTCTTCAAATTCGGCCGCAACGCCCAGGAATTCCTGGATGTTCTCGGCGCGGCTCTCGGACTCCATGGTGCCCTCGGCGCGGAATGCCTGCAGCAGGCCCGTCTTATCGACGATTATCTCGACGACGTCCTTGAGTTCGCCGTCCATGCGGCGACCCTCGCGCACCAGCGAGACAAAGCTCGACAGGCCATTGCGCACCTTGGCGCTAAACATGCCGGTTTCGGCGCACGCGATCTCGCAGGCCTGGAAGAACGAGCAGCGGTTGTCGCGCGCCAGCTGCTCAATTTTTTGAATCGAGGTGGAACCGATGCCGCGGCGAGGTGTGTTGATGACGCGCCTGACGCTCATCTCGTCGGCCGGGATCACGATCATCTAGAGGTAGGCCATGACGTCGCGGATCTCGGCACGGTCGAAGAATCGCGTGCCGCCCACGATCTTGTAGGGCACGCCCGCGCGCAGGAACATATCTTCGAGAATACGCGACTGGGCGTTGGTGCGGTAGAACACGGCGATATCGTCGTAGCTCGTGCCCTTGGAGTGCAGCTTCTCGATCTCGCCGGCAATCCAGCGGCCCTCGTCGCGCTCGTCGCTCGCCTGGAAGGCCTGGATCTTCTCGCCATCGCCCTCGGCCGTAAACAGGCGCTTGTCCTTGCGCTGCGAGTTGTGGCGCACCACGGCATTGGCGGCGCTCAGGATGTGACCCGTGGAGCGGTAGTTCTGCTCCAGCTTGACGGTCTTGCAGTTTTTGAAGTCCTTCTCAAAGTCCAGGATATTGGTGATGTCGGCACCACGCCAGCTATAAATGGACTGGTCGTCGTCGCCCACGACCATGAGGTTTTGGTACTTGGCGGCCAGCAGGTTGGCGATCTCGTACTGGACGTGGTTGGTGTCCTGATACTCGTCGACGCTAATGTAGCGGAAGCGCTCCTGGTACTTGTCGAGCACCTCGGAGCGGGTGCGCAGCAGCTCGAGCGTGCGCACGAGCAGATCGTCGAAGTC
Organism: uncultured Collinsella sp.; assembly: GCA_900550815.1. GTDB lineage: Bacteria > Actinomycetota > Coriobacteriia > Coriobacteriales > Coriobacteriaceae > Collinsella. Next base: position 1,475 of record URTW01000032.1, on the reverse strand, counting down.
CATCGCGTTGGCGGCGCGCAGGCGGCGCTCCAGCTCCAGGTAGACCTGCGCAGCCTTTTTGTCATTAGGGCTGTCGGCGGATTTGAGCATGTCCTCGGGCCCGATCATGGCGTTTTTAGCCGAGCTGATCTTGCTGCGGATCATGTTGATGGGGAACTGCTTTTGCTCAATGCCGAGTGCTTGCATAATGTCACGCACCATGCGCTTTGAGTCATCGTCATCGTAGATGGTGAACTGACCGGTGTAGCCCAGCAGGTCGGCGTCCTCGCGCAGCATGCGCACGCACATAGCATGGAAGGTGCACACCCACATGCCGCGGGTACCGCTGGGGATGAGTGCCGCCAGACGCTCGCGCATCTCGGCCGCGGCCTTGTTGGTAAACGTGATGGCAAGGATCTGCCAGGGCTTAACACCCAGGTCGCCGAGCATGTGGGCGATGCGGAAGGTCAGGACGCGGGTCTTGCCCGAGCCGGCGCCGGCGAGCACCAGCAACGGGCCCTCGGTGGTCAGAACCGCCTCGCGCTGGGCGGGATTCAGGCTGTCGATGTCGACGAGCGGCTTGGCGGGTTTGGGTGCCGGCGCAGGAGCGTCGTAGATGTCGAGCGGGACGAGCTCGGGCTCCGGCGCTGCAGGGGCGGTGTATGCATCGAGCGGCACGGGTTCCGGCGCGGGCGGCACGGGTACCGTGGCGTTCTTTTCCCAGGGCAAGGGCTGGGTCATGGGCGACTCCTCATCTGACGGACGGCGCGCCTGCGGGCGGCGCCATAGTTTGAGCCGTACCAGTATACCGAGCCGCGCGGACACCGACGCAAATCACACCACGACTCCGTGCGCCACCGTCAGGCCCACCCCAGCGGATTTGGCGCAATGGGGGCAGGTTAGTCTGCACCATGTTGCTGCAAAGCAACCTGACCCCATTGCACCAATCAGGGGGCCACCGATGTCATGGCAGCAGCAGCGAGCGGTGGCCGGGGCGAACAAATTGGCATGAAATGGGGCGGCATAGACCTTCTGGTCATGCCGCCCCCTTTGAATGACAAGTTGTCGCCCCGGCCGCCGCGCAGCGTCGACTAAGTTACAGGCCGAGCATCGGCTCCAGGACAAAGAAGTACGCAAGCACCACGATGCCCAGGATGATGCGGTAGACGCCGAAGCACTTGAAGTCGTGACGGCGGACGAAGCCCATAAGCCACTTGATGGCGATAAGCGACACCACAAAGGCGACGACGCAGCCCACGCCCAGGATGGCGATCTCGTTGGTGCCGAAGGTGCCGCCCTTAACGAAGTACTTGACCAGCTTGAGCGCGCTCGCGCCAAACATGACAGGAATGGCCAGGAAGAACGTGAACTTAGACGCCACCGAACGCGTGCAGCCCAGCAGCAGGCCACCGATGATGGTAGAACCGGAGCGCGACGTGCCCGGCACCAGTGAGCGCACCTGGAAGCCTCCGATACCACGCGCGGTCTTCCAGCTC
>URTW01000031.1 GCA_900550815.1 uncultured Collinsella sp. | reverse complement strand
CGGGCGGGTAGGCGGCATCGGGGCCGTCCCACTCGGCGCCGGGGTTGAGACAGCGCTGCATGTACCACGCGCGCGGCGGGTTGTAGACGTGGTCGCTGTCGCTGTGCGAGCCAAAGGCCTCGCGCGGGTTAAAGACCGCAGCCGGGCCGTCGCCCTCGACGCCCAGCGTCAGGTCCAGATGCCACTCGGCCATCCAGGCGCGCAAGTCGGCGGAGCACATGTGGTCGGCCTGGGCGCCCTCGGCGTCGTCCAGGTCAAAGCTGTCGATTCCCTGCTGGTTGGGCATGGTCACATAGGCGTCGTCAGGCACGCGCTTGGCGATCCAGTGGTGACCGCCGATGGTCTCGAGCCACCAGATCTCGTCCACATCACTAAAGGCGATGCCGTTGTTCTCGTAGGTGCCGAAGCGCTCGAGCAGGTCGCCCAGGAAGCGCACGCCGTCGCGGGCGGACTTGGCATACGGCAGGACCAGGGTCACCATGTCCTCCTCGCCCAGGCCACCAGGCTGCGCCGGCACATAGCCGTCCTCGCCCTCGTTGCCCTTGGCGGGCACGTAGTCCACGAGCGGATCGGCGCCGCGAACGCGCTCATTGGTGGTGAGCGTCTCGGTTGCAGACATGCCCACATTGAGCTCGTTGAAACCGGCCTCGGCCCAGATGCCGTGGCCCGGGACAACATCGGGGACGCTCGTATAGCGCATGGGATTATCGGGCAGTTCAACGGTCAGGTGACTCAGGACGCTCGTGTAGATGCGCGGCTGCTCGTCGGGATGCACCACGCGCATACGCTTGGGCTCTAACACCCCGTTGGACGAGTCCTCGTTGCGGGCGACAAGCGTCGACCCGTCGTAGCTTGCGTTCTTACCGACCAGAATCGTTGTGCACGGCATGCGCATCCTCCTTGAGCGAAGAAATCAAACGGCAACAGTGTATCGCTTCGGAGCTGATAGGACGATACGACGGCCGCGGCAGCCCCGTTGTCAAAAAATGCCAAATATGAGTACTGTCACCAATTTAGTGGCAGCAAATTTCCCTGTAACGAGTGCCGAAAATCCCCATTTGCCCAAAAGCAAGACAACGTTATTCCCCATAAGTTCAATAAAATAGGCTTCCTAACGATAATGGATACCGTTAGGAAGCCAAAAAGACGTAAGACATATGTGACTATCTTGGAAACAGTACTCATATTTGGCATTGTTTGACCACGTGGTATATAGCTAACCCCCTCAAACAGCCCAATACGCCTATTTCGATGCGCGCTCCGCCGCCTCAATCACGTGTTTGGCGAGAATCGCGGTGGTCACAGCCCCCACGCCGCCCGGCACGGGCGTGATGGCGTTAACGACCGGCTCCGCAGCATCAAAATCGATGTCCCCGACCAGCTTGCCAGCGTCCTCATCCCAGTTAATGCCCACATCAATGATCGTCTGGTCCTCGCGAACGGCATCCACGCCAATCGTGCGCGCGCGTCCAACGGCGGCAACCACAATATCAGCCGCACGGCACTCGGCAGCAAGGTCGCGCGTATGCGTATGGCACGTCGTCACGGTCGCATTGCGCGCCGTAAGCATGGCAGCAACAGGACGCCCGATCACCAGCGAGCGCCCGACCACAGCAACCTTAGCTCCATCCAGCTCAACGCCATAATGATCCAGCAAAGCAAGCACGGCTTCGGCTGTGCAGGGGGCAAAACCCTCACCGCGCCCCGAAAGCGTGGTGAGCAGCGAAGCCGGCGTCATGGAGTCAACGTCCTTGGCGGGATCGAGCGCTGCGGCGACGGCGTTCTCGTCAAGGCCGGCGGGCAGCGGGCGGAACATCAGACAGCCATGGACAGCCGAATCGGTATTGATGTCCTCGATGGCCGTCAACAGCTCGTCCTGCGAAACATCGGCGGGAAGCAAAACGCGACGAACCTCAATCCCCACTTTTTCACAGCGCTTGAGCGCACCGCGCTCGTAGGATAGGTCGTCCTCGCGCTCGCCCACGCGAACGATGGCGAGCGTCGGCACAACGCCGCGCTCACGCAAAGCGGCACAGCGAACAGCAAGTTCCTCGGTCAGCGCGCGAGCAACAGGAGCACCCTTCAGTAGCTCAGCCATGGCTATCCTCTCTTCCTTGCAGCGTCGGCGGCGCGGCGCGCCAGCGCATCGGCGCGCGGCAACCATGTGTCGAGCAGCTCATCACACGCCGTCTCGAGCTCCTCGGCACGAACGCGATCTTTCATAGACGTGGTGTTCGCAAAGAGCGTCAAGCTCGCGCCCTGCATAGCGGCACGGCAGAACACGGCGCCGCACGCCACATCGGACAGCAGCTGACGCGAACCCTTGTCGGCCATGTCCTCGAGCAGCGCCAGCGCACGCCCGCAGGCATCCATAATGCGATACGGCGGCATAGCGGCCACATGCAGCGCATCCTGAATCGCGGTCGCTCGAGCCGGATCGTCACGCGGAATACCGTACGCCGCGGACACCCGCCTGTAGGCACGAACGTCCTCGGAAACCAACTCGACAAGCTCCTGGGCCAGCTCATCAGCCTGGGCAACCGCGCGCGTCAGGTCATCCGCACGATCAGCAAGCGCGGGATTAGTCGCACCGTAGCGGGCAACCATTCCGCACAGCGAGGCACCCAGCGCGCCCACAAAGGCGCTCGCGCTGCCGCCGCCGGGAACCGGCTCGCGCGCGGCCAGCGCCTCGGCAAACCCGCGGCAGGTCTTGTCCATCATCTCTTGGCTCATACGCATGCACCTTCAAGTCATATACATCGGTCGGGCGGAATCGCCGACCAACCGCATCGATCACGTAATGGTGCTAAGTCTAGCCCATAAGTACATGAGCGTCAGCGCACCTGGCCATCGCAGATTTCTATGGCACGCGATAGGCGTCGACAACGCAAACATGGGACACATGGCCCACCTTTCGAGACTCCCGAGCAGCACAAGCTGGGGCATATCTATAAGTAAGGAACCCGTTGGGGAACGGCCGCGCAACGGCCACAAGCGATGAACGGAGGCATAAGTCGCACAGTACACAGAGACATCCGCCGCCAGCGCAATCAGTACCCCAACAGCATGCGGCGCCGTGATGTCATCAGCAGACAAGGAGGACGCCACCATGATGAAAAAGACCCTATCAATCCTTTCCCTTTGCATCGCCCTCTTTGCCGCGCTCGCCCTTGTGGGCTGCGGCGGGAGCGCATCGGGCGGCGGCAGCGCCCCCAAGAGCGAGAGCAAGGAAAAGGCCCCCGTCGCCAAGAAGACCGACTACATCTGGTTTAAGGTCGAGATGCCCGAGGGCGTCGGCGTAAGCGACTCTGCCGGCAAGAATGCCGACAGGGTCCAGCTCACCTTCCCCGAAGACGAGAACGCCTCGGCCGATCGCTTTATCCCCGTTTGGAAAAAAGCGCTGACGGCCGAGGAATCCCACGCCGACCAGGCGGAAAAGAAGGGGGATACGTTCCAGTGGAAGGATGGCGGGTCCGTCGAGTATAACGGCAGGACGTGGCTCGTCGGAACATACGAGGACAACAGCGGCATCTCAACCATGCTTTTTACCGACGTTGAGCCGGGAAGCGTCTGCGTTCTCATCGCGAACTTCGACCTGCACAAGAAAGAAGCCGAGGCGCTTCTCAACTCCATCGAGTTCCCCGACGACATGAAGAAAGCAGTTGACGAGGCACGTGAAGTCGAGATTTCGAGCATCGAGATCAAGTACCGGGGCACCCGTACGCGCCTACGCGAACCCGCCTAGGCGCGCCCCATTAAAACAACGGGCGCCCAACCCGGGGAGGGCCGACAGCATCGGCCCTCCCCTCTTTTGCGCCCGAACATATTGCCACTTGTCGGCGCAAATCCTGCCCCCAGAATGGGACACATGGCCCACCCGAATGAGCTGCTCACGCGTACAGTAAAGACAGGTAATCCATGGGCGGTTACAGATCGAGGAGGACACGACCATGAAAAAGAAGGCCTTTGCGATTCTCACCCTCTGCATGAGGCTTTTTGCCGCGGTTGCCCTGGTGGGTTGCGGCGGAAGCGGCGGCGCTACCGGCAGTGGCGGTGGCGGCGGCGCAGAAAAGCCAGCCGTGGATATGAGGACCGACTTCATTTGGTTTAAGGTCGAGGTCCCCGAGGGCGTCGAGATCACCGACGTCGCAGGCGACACTGCCGACAGGGCCCAGTTTAAGTTCACCGAGAGCGAGCACGCCAGCGATCGCTTCATCCCCGTCTTCGATCCTGACAAGAACGCCGACGAGCTGTTCGACTACGAGGCAAAGTGGAATGCCAGCTTTGAGTGGACCGAGAATGACCCCGTCAAGTACAACGGCAAGACTTGGCGCAACGCTTCCTATACACACTCGGGCGGCGTAACGACCGAATACTTCACCGACGTTGACGGCGGCAGTGTGTATGTGCGTATCGACAACGTCGAGGAGCACAAGGACGCCGTCGAGACCATGATGAAGTCTCTGGAATTTGCCGACGACATCGCCGAGGCCAAGACCGAGGCCATGGACGTCAAGCTCGACGATATCGAGATCAAGCGCTAAGCGACTGGCGAGCGCAGCGGGAAACACGGGCGCAGTGCAAACAAGCGACGGTACCCCAGCGCTTCGTACCCAGGGAGGGCCGGTAAACCGACCCTCCCTTTCTTATGCCTGTAGCCGACGAACGCGAGGATGCCGGACGCCGGAACCGCCCCAAATGTGGCAACAGTACGAAAACGACAAACACCCCAACACGTCCGCCCACCGATTTATTGCGCCGCGCAGACAATTAAACCAGCATCTTTAAACATCTGGGCAGTATAGTGACCAAAACTATCGCATAACCGCACTCTGCGAATGGAGAAGTTATGACCGAACACCATGCCATCAGCCGCCGAGCGTTTACGCTGGGCCTAGGGCTTGCGGCGTTGTCACCACTTGCAAGCCTGCCCGAAACCGCAGCGCCGGGCATTCCCCTGCGAGCGGCATTTGCAGACAACACACCCGCACCGTCGGACAGCCTCCACAATTTCGTCATTCGCCTTCGCCCCGCGGGCTATTTTCGCACCGCGAGCGTCAACCAAGACGGCAACGTTCGCGGCAACGTCTGTCACCTGTTTAACGACGGCACGTCCAGCAAGCTCATCCTTGAGAACGTAACGACCAAGAATGACGATACAAACTGGTACGCCATCCGCACCTTGCTCAATTTTGAAGAGCATAAAAAGACAGGCTACAGCATTTGGTCGGTCGACGACGACTCGGACAAAGATGGAAAGGTCATCCACGTATGGGGCGGCGAGTATGACAACAAGCCCAGCCGCGCTTTTGCGTTCGAGCGTCAATCAAACGGAACCTACATCATCCGAGACCGCACGGTCGAGAAAGAAACCGAGAAAAAAGACATTAAGTACCTGGCAATAGAATCGAACGGCAAAGACCAGGACAACAATAAGATCTGCCATAAGAGTAAGAGCATTCCGTGGGAGCTCGAACTTATCGGTTACGACATGAAAAAGAACGATGCCACGGTTAGCAGCCTCGACTGGATCACGTACAGCAGCTACGTCGACGGACCATGTTGTATGAAATACGTCGACGACAACAAGTTCCTCGACGAGCTGAGCATCCCGGGTACGCACGATTCGGGCACCTGCAGCGTGGACAACGACACTGAGCCCCAATCCTCGCAAGTAAAATGCCAGCAGGATTACATTCCCACGCAGTTGCTCGAAGGCATTCGCTATTTTGATATCCGGCTCGGAAAGGGCGATGACCCCGGCATCGACCACGGGATTTTCTACCTACTCAAAAAAGACGGGAACTATCTGCATCTCTCCGATGTCATCGGGTACTTCAAAACGTTTTTGAACGAAAACCCGTCAGAAGCGCTCATCATGCTCGCATCGCGCGGCAACGATGAGGCTACCGACGAAAGCATAACGACGGCCTTCGCCAAGGTTATGGCCGATAACCCCAACCTGTTCTACACGTCGAGCCACGTCCCCACGCTGGGCGAGGTGCGCGGAAAGATCGTCCTGCTGCGTCGATTTGGGCTTGCCGGCAACAGCGTAAGCGGCCACACGTGGGGCCGCGACCTCACCCAATGGGATTACAAGATCAAGGCGCATTCCGGGCAGTCGATGTGTCTCGTCCAAGACGCGCGGGGATTTGAAGCCATAGGGGAATCGGGCAATGAAGAGCCCTATTGCACCAAGGTATATGCCCAGGACAAGTACAAACTCACGGGAACCGACAAGCTCAGCTGGGTCGATAATGCGCTGAAGGAAACGACCGGGCGCACGTGCAACAAGGTGGACGTCGTGGACGATGCCGGGGCCGAGGTGCAAGTCCAGGAGCGTTGCAGGTCTATCAACTACACCAGCTGCACGGGCTTGTCGCACGGAGGCAATCCTTTTACCTCGGCACGAGTAGTCAACGAGCATCTGTACAAGAGCCCGTACATCAATCCCAGCGGCACCGAGGATACAAAGTCAGATTACCTCAAGCACATTGGCATCATCGCATCCGACTTTGTTGATGCGGCGCTGGCCCGGAGCATCTATCAGCGCAATTACAATTACGATACGAAGCACACGCAGTCGGCTTCGTGCTGCCTCCCGACCCGCATGCGCATGACGTACGGCGACTCGCTGAGCGATGCCTCGCTCCAGGATGGCAAGACCGTTGGCGAGGGCCATTTCCGCCTTGTCGACAGCAGCAACGTACTCAACGTGGCGGCTTCGGGCCATGCGTTTACCATCGAATACGTGGATGTCGACGCCTTGGGCAACGAGACCGTTACGGGGCTGCAGGGCTCTGTGCCCATCGATATCGATCCACGCGCGCTGACGCCCCATTTTGAGGGACTCGAAGGCCTTAAGGCCGGCGAAGACGTGCGCGCCAAGATTGCGGCATCACTCGAGGGCAAGCTCGAAACCGATGCCTGCACGGCCCAGCTCGAGTTTGTGCACGACGCGGACGGCGCTCCGGGCACGGCAATGGCCGAGGGCGAAACATTTGCCGCAGGAACGTACTGGGTGCGCGTGAACGGTCTCTTGGGCGACGCGGCGCAGAACTACACGCTCGCCAGCGACGGAGCCGCAAGCTTTACCGTAGCGGCCTCGGGCAGTGCGGGCGGCACCGGCAGCGGCACGGGTTCCAACGCAGGCGGCGCCGACAAGAACGGCAAGAGCAACAAGAGAGACCAGGGCAAGAGCTCGGGCGGAAAGCTCGCCAACACGGGCGACGGCTCTGGCGTTGCCGCCGGGCTCGCTGCCGCCGCCGTGGCGACAACGGTCGCAGGTGCAGCAATGCTTGCCAGTGACCGCGACAATACCGAGGACGTTAACGAATAGGCAAGCCAGTCTTTTGGGCGCATTAACTCAATCGGGGCGCAGAATACCGTTCTGCGCCCCGATTTTTACCTTGGCCCGAACGCCGCTATCGGCTACATCACCATGTTCAGCGCGTTAACAAACTCCTGGGCCTTCGCACGGCTGCTCAGACTAAAGACACAAGCAGTCAACAGTCGATTGCGCAGAAAAACATCGCGGCCTTTGATTCTATTGACGCCCGTAATGTCCTTAAGATAGACAATCTCGGTGTGCTTGCCGCCGAAAGTGCCCTTCTTGAGCACCTCGATACGATTGGGGTAGATCTTAACGTCTTTAAACCTACCCGAACCCTTGTCCTGAAACAGCAAGGTGTTGTTGTCCATACGCGTCACTCCCGCGGGGGTCGATAAATCAGCCCCTATGGTCACATTTTAACCACCGCAAGGCTCCCATGCGAAGGTGCCAGACAGCATGGCAATTCGTGTCCGCGCGAGGCTTTAAACTAAATGCGTTAAAGATGCATTCCACAAGAGGAAAGTGGGGCGACAGTGATGGGCGAACTGGTAAACCGTGGAGAATCGGCAATCGTGCCCGAAGGTTTTTACAAGCAGGTTTCCTCGATTCTCAACGCCGCTCGCGACAAGGCCTATACCGCCGTTAACTTTGCGATGGTTGAGGCGTATTGGGAGATCGGCAAGGGCATAGTTGATGAGCAGGGCGGAGAGAAGCGCGCCAAGTATGGAGAGGCGCTGCTCAAGGCCCTCGCAATCAGACTTACCAAGGATTTTGGTAAAGGTTTTGAAGCAAGAGAGCTGCGCAAAATGCGTCAGTTCTATCTTGCATTTCCAATTCGGGACTCACTGCGTCCCGAATTGAGCTGGACACATTACCGCAGGTTAATACGCATTCCTGACCCCGAAGCTCGCACCTGGCACATGAACGAATGCGCCGACTCTCGCTGGAGCACGCGCCAGCTCGAACGCCAGATCAACACCATGTTCCGCGAGCGCCTACTTGCCAGCAAAGACAAGGAGGCTGTCACCCAAGAAATCCAAAAGAGCGCCCCAGCTCGTCGCCCCGAGGATATCATCCGCGATCCATATGTACTGGAGTTTTTAGGTTTCTCGGACGATACTGCGTTTCGCGAGAGCGATCTAGAGCAGGCGCTCATCACACATCTTCAGAAGTTCCTGCTGGAGCTTGGCCGTGGCTTCGCTTTCGAGGCGCGCCAAAAGCGCATCACCTTTGATGGGCGCCATTTCTATATTGACCTTGTTTTTTACAACTATCTGATGCGCTGCTTCGTGCTCATCGACCTTAAGACCGATGACCTTACGCATCAGGACCTGGGCCAGATGCAAATGTATGTGAACTACTACACGCGTGAGCTCATGAACGAAGGCGACAATCCGCCCATAGGCATCGTGCTCTGCGTGGACAAAAGCGATTCAATCGTCGAGTACACGCTGCCCGAAGACAACGACCAAGTGTTTGCCGCCAAATACCTGCCGTATCTTCCAAGCAAGGAAGAGCTGGCGCGCGAGCTGAGTGCCGAGTACCGCGCCATCAACGAAGCGACTAATGGCGAAGTGCAAGGATAGCAGCACGTTGCGACCGAAACCACCGCAGCCGTCGCAGGCGCACCCGCGGTTGAGGCGCACGCTACAAAACAATACCGGCCATGGACGCCGGCAACGACATTCTAGCCGTGGCTGGCGAGCGTGACCTGACAGGCAAAGACGCGGCCTTCGTCTGATGTGGGCCCATTGGCTGCCACAGAAAAGGACCGGTTGCAGCCGGCCCTCAAGACACTTGCACCTGCGTTGCCCGCGCTTCCGAAGTGTGACTAACTGAGGAGCGGGTTCCGTGGCACAACCTGATCTTGCCCAGCGAGGCGGCCCTTTTGCAGCCGGTCCACCGTTTATTTACATCTACCCCCTGCCAAACTACCGGATGGCAGCCCCCATGCCTGCGAGCCGTCCCGTGCTGCGCTTCCCTACTTCCCAAAGATCGCAGCGAGCAAGCCCTTACGTTTGGGCTTTTCTTCTCGGTAGGAACCCTCGGCAACCGCTGCAACCTGGCGCGGTTGCTCGCCGCCTCCACGGCGCACGATCTGGTACAGAAACGGCGACTTAACGTATTTGACCTCGATGGGCGTGGCATGCACGGTGCTCTCACCGGACAGATGCAGGCTCGGATTGAGCGGCGCCACGACGTGCGTTTCGCGCTTGTCACTAAACACCACCGCGGCCGCGCGGCCCGTCTGTCCGTTTACGGCAATGCGCACCTGCTCGCCATCGCGGCTGTCCGTCGCCGGACGATCGACAAAGTAGACCGGCACCATCACCAGGCCATCCTTATGCTTGCGGGCCTTGCGCGCCCAGGTTCGGATGCTCTTTTTATTGAGCCCCAGTACGGCCTCGGCATCGTTGCCCGCAACGTCGAGCGCCAACTTATCAATGACCACCTGGTCCTTGGTAGATGCATCGACGGAGACGACGCGGAAGTCGCCTTCCTGCATGGCGGGATCGAACGGACCGACCTTGGCAAAGTCCCACGGCTCCAAAATGCCCATGAGGCGAACGTCCAGGTAGTTTGCCCTGGGGTATGCCCAGTCGAGCACCTCGTAGTACACCAGGGTTTCCTTGCTCAGGCCCTTGCCCGGGAAGCTCGCCATCATGCGCAGGTCCGCCAGCGCCATGGGGAAGTAGAAGAGCATCATGTCGTTTTGGATCGCATCTTCCACGTCGTGCTCGGCAAAGGCGTCGGGGTACTGACGCACCAGCTGCAGCGCGTTGGCACGCGCCTGCTGCGGCGAGATTTCGCAGGGAATACCCTGCTCAGGTACATACTCCGCACCCACGCCCATGGTCAGGCGCTTGCTAAACGTCCCCGGCTTGAGCAGGTCGGCAATGCCGATCTTGTTGCCGCAGGACGGGCACTCAAACACACGTTGCGTTGACTCGCCCTCAAAGGACGCTCCGCAGAAGGGGCAAGGAATGCTCACATGCGTGGCCTCTTGGAACTCCTGCGCCGTGCCGCGATCCTCCCACAGCAGATGTTCCAGGACCGACTGATTGCGCCAGTGCGAATTGAAGAAATACCAGTCCGGGTCCTCCGGGCGCTCGAGTTGCGACACATGCGTGAGCTTGAGCAGTCCATCCACCACCGTCAGCGGCGTATGGCGAATGCCCAGGGCGCTCTTGGGCTCCCCCGCATCAGCCTGCCACGGAATGACCGCACCGCAATAGGCGCACTCAAAGCTACGCTTAGCCTGGTGCGAGTACATAGGGCCGCCGCAGTTTTGACATTTAATGGCAAACATCTCGTCCATGGAAACGTCCTCCTTTGCACAGGGGCTGTCGACATTAAGTATGTCGAGCAAACAGGCACATGCCCATACCCATGTGGCCCAAAATGGACCACCCAGGCAGACGAGAAGGCTCGCTCGTTAGCACCGGCAGACTATTGCTGCATTTTCTGAGCATCGGCGCACGGCGCCCCTGCGCGAGCTACACTATCCCCTTAAACATGATTGTGAGGACGACCGCTATGCTATTTGTAAATCGGCTGGTACATACGCTTGTTCCCGGCAGCGAGAGCGAGCCGGTCGATGCATCTTACCGCACCAACGCGGGCTTTTCCGCAAGTCTCGTCTGCATTGGCCTCAACATCACCCTGTGCCTGGCCAAGGGCATCGCGGGCCTGCTCGCCGGCTCCGTCTCCCTCATCGCCGACGCTTTCAACAACCTCTCCGATGCCTCGAGCAACATCGTGAGTCTGCTCGGGTTCCGCCTTGCCAGCCGCCCGGCAGATGAGGGCCACCCTTACGGCCACGGCCGCTACGAGTATCTGGCCGGTCTGTTTGTCGCCGTCCTGGTTTGCGCCGTCGGAATCAACCTGATCCTCGAGTCGATCACCAAGATCATCAAGCCCTCGCCCACCGTGTATTCGGCGCTCTCCATGGCTGCCCTTGTTCTGTCCATGCTCGTCAAATTCTGGATGGCCGCGTTCAACCGCGCACTGGGTAACCGCATCGATTCCGAGACGCTAATTGCCACGGCGCAGGACTCCAAAAACGATGTCATCACCTCGGGCTCAGTCTTGGTGGCGGCGCTTATTTCGCAGACGACCGGCTTTGACCTCGATGGCTGGGCAGGCCTGGGTGTGGGCATCTTCATCTGCATCAGCGGCATGGGCCTAGTGCGCGACGCCATCAGCCCGTTGCTGGGGCAAGCGCCCGACCCCAAGCTCGTCCAGGCAATCCGCGACAAGATCATGTCCTATCCACAGGTCTTGGGCACACACGACCTGATGGTGCACGACTACGGCCCCGGTCGTCAGTTTGCCAGCGCCCACGTGGAGATGCCTGGCGAGGGCGACGCATTTGAGCACCACGAGATTCTGGACACCATCGAGCACGACATCAAGCGCCAGATGGGCATCGATATCACGCTGCACTGCGACCCCATCGCGACAACCGGCGACGACCTGCGCGGCTGGGTCAAGCGCGGCGTCATGCAGATCGATCCCGCGCTCTCCATCCACGACCTGCACGAGCACGACGGGTTCGTTTCGTTTGACCTTGTGCGTCCCGACGGCTTTGACATATCCGACGAGGAGCTGCTGGAGCTCGTCACGCGCATCGTGCACGAGCGCCGGCCCGACGTCTCATGCGTCGTCACGTTTGATTCGGGCTTTAGCTCGCCCGACCGTCCAGCAGAGCAGCTGTAGCCCCGCTCCGCTCGTCCGCTAGTTTCCCTGCGCGCCCGAGATGCCGTTTTGCAGGGCGTTCCAGGCATCCGTCGCCATGCCGCCCAAGTTCTGCGCGGTATCGCCCAGGTTTTGTGCTGTGTCGCCCAGCTCTTGCGCCTTGTCTCCCAACTCCTGTGCCTTGTTGCTCAAGTCCTCCAGCGTATTGGAGCTCGAGCTGTCGGTACCGCTTTGGCCGTCGGACGAGTTGCCCGAGCTGTTCTTGTGCGTGAGTTGAATTTCGAGGTTGCCGTTGTCGTTATAGTAGGCAGAAGTAACGACCCAGTTGGCATCGACGACGGGCGTTGAGCCATCATCAGTCAGGACCACGGCATTCGAAAGATCGGCGCCGCGCGACTTGAGGATCTTCTTGGCGTTGGACCAGTACTGCCCCGGGATATCGCTCAAATCGACGGTGCCAGACGAGGCGGACTCGGTTTGCTCGGCAGCGGTATCGGCCGTTGAGCTTCCTCGCTTGTTGAGCATGCCCGACACGATGGCAAACACAACCGACAGCGCAAAGAAGATCGCCAGTACGATGAGGATCTTCTTGATCACGCTCGACGAACGCGACGGCTTCTTCTCCTCGTCCTCGCCATATTGCGGAATCGACTTGGGGTACTCGCGATACGGCTCGCGCAACTCGTAGCGAGGCTGCGCCGTGCGAGGCATATACGTCGTCTGCTGAGGCTGCGGAATGGGATTTTGCGGCAGGTCATCATAGGGATTCGGCGTCGAGGCAGCATAAGAATCCTGCGGCGCGTAATCAAACGGATCCGGAGCTGCGTTGCCATAGGGGCCTTGCGAAGATGCAGCGTAAGAATCCTGCGCCGTGTCGCCATAGCCCATAACCCGGGTGGGCTCGGCAGAAGGCTGCGTCGCGGCGGGGTCGGTATAACCGGGGTTGGGAACAACGCGGGTCGCATCGGCGCTATCGCTAGCCTGCGCGGAACCGTAGCCGCCCATCACGGTTGTCTTGTCCTGATCCATGCAACGATTCCTTTCCGTCGCGCGTGAGCCTCAAGTTATCCATGCATTCTACCCGCGCAAAAGCCTATGATGGGCAGAGTCCGTCGGTATCTACAAGACATGCGCGGGCCTAAGGATCAAAAAGCCCCGCCGTGCCTTGTGGGCGCGGCGGGGCGGGCTAGCAGCTATGGACAGCAGGCTTAGAACAGGCCGGTGATGTTGCCGTCGTTGTCGACGTCGATGTTCTCGGCCGCGGGGACCTTGGGCAGGCCCGGCATGGTCAGAACGCTGCCAGTCAGTGCGACCACAAAGTGGGCACCGGCGGAAACCTTGAGCTCGCGCACGGTGATGCGGAAGTTCTCGGGAGCGCCCAGGGCCTTGGCGTTGTCGCTAAAGCTGTACTGCGTCTTGGCCACGCACACCGGCAGGTTGCCAAAGCCGTTCTCGCGCAGCTCGGCGAGCTGGCGCTTGGCGGCCGGCGTAAAGTCAACGCCGTCGGCGCGGTAGACCTTGGTGGCAACAGCCTCGAGGGCATCAGCGACATCAGCGCCGTCCTCATAGGCAAACTTGAGCTCGCTCGGCTGCTCAATCAGACGCATGACCTCATCGGCAAGCTCGAGCGCGCCCTCGCCGCCCTTGGCCCAGACCTCGGAAAGCTTAACGTTGACGCCGAGCTTCTGGCACTCGGACTCGATGAGCGCAAGCTCGGCCGCGGTGTCCGTCGGGAAGCGGTTGATGGCGACCACGCAGGGCAGACCATATACGTTCTGGATGTTGTCGACGTGACGCAGCAGGTTGGGCATGCCAGCCTTGAGTGCCTCGAGGTTCTCCTCGTAGAGATCGGCCTTGGCGACGCCACCGTTGTACTTAAGCGCACGAGCGGTCGCGACGATCACGACAGCGCTGGGGCGAACGCCCGTCATGCGGCACTTAATGTCGAGGAACTTCTCGGCACCCAGATCGGCACCGAAGCCGGCCTCGGTAATGGCGACATCGCCAAAGCGCATCGCCATACGCGTGGCCATGATAGAGTTGCAGCCGTGGGCAATGTTGGCGAAGGGACCGCCGTGGACAAACGCGGGCGTGCCCTCGAGCGTTTGCACCAGGTTGGGCTTGAGCGCGTCCTTAAGCAACGCGGCCATGGCACCCTGGGCCTTAAGGTCGCGGGCACGGACGGGCTCGCCGGCAAAGCTGTAGCCGACGACGATCTCGCCCAGGCGCTCCTTGAGGTCGCTGATGCTCGTAGACAGGCACAGGATTGCCATGACCTCGGAGGCGACGGTGATATCGAAGCCGTCCTCGCGCGGCACGCCCTGGGCCTTACCGCCAATGCCGTCGATAACGTGGCGAAGCTGACGGTCGTTCATATCGACGACGCGCTTCCAAGTGATGCGCTTAACGTCAATACCGAGCTGATTGCCCTGCTGAATATGGTTGTCGAGCATGGCGGCCGGCAGGTTATTGGCAGCAAC
>URTW01000030.1 GCA_900550815.1 uncultured Collinsella sp. | reverse complement strand
TTGCGTCCGTCTCGGGCATTGAGGCTGGCGACGTTGACGCATAGGTGGCCCTGCTCGGAAGAGGCGGCGACAACCTGCCCGCCGGGGCACATGCAAAACGAGAACACGCTGCGGCCGTTGGGAAGATGGGCGACGAGCTTGTAGGGGGCTGCTCCGAGGGCAGGATGTCCCGCCAAGGCTCCATATTGGGCTCGGTCGATGTCGCGCTGCGGATGCTCGATGCGAACGCCCATGGCAAAGGTCTTTTGTGCGAGGGCCACGTTGTGGTCCTTAAGGAGCTCAAAAATATCGCGAGCAGAATGCCCACAGGCGAGGATGAGGTGCTTTGTTTCGATTGGCTCGTAAGCGGCGTCTTGGGACGATTGGACATCGATACCGGTGATGGCGCCAGACGCGTCGGTGCGAATGTCGACGAGCTTCGTTCGATAACGGACGACACCTCCGAGCTGCTCGGTGCGCTGGGATATAGCGGTGACAACCTTGGGAAGGATGTCGGAGCCAATGTGCGGCTTGGCATCCCACAGAATATCGCGGGGCGCACCCGCCTCGACGAAGGTTTCGAGGATAAGGCGATGGGCGGGATTTTTTGTTCCCGTATTGAGCTTGCCGTCCGAGAAGGTCCCCGCGCCGCCCAGACCAAACTGAATATTGCTCTCGGGGTCGAGGATGCGCTCCTTTAGAAAGAGGTCGATCGCCTGCGAGCGGCGAAATGCCGGGTCGCCGCGCTCGATAAGCAAGGGCTTAAGACCTGCTTCGGCGAGCGTGAGCGCAGCGAAAAGGCCGGCGCATCCGGCGCCGACAACGACGGGGCGCTCTTTGGATGCGTCGGAAATGGGGGAGGGGAATGAAGGCTCATCGTCTTCTATCGCGCGTACGAGCGAGCGGTCACGTTCGGAAACGCTGTCGACCGCTTCTCGCTCGAGGTGGGGACTGGTCAGCTCAACACGAAAGCTCAGGATAAAATGGACGTCTCGTTTTTTGCGAGCGTCGATTGACTTGCGGTGGAGCTCGATGGACTTGATCTCGGAGTCTTTGCAACGTAGGACGCGCTTGGCGACTCGCTTGCCAACAATGAGGCAGGCATTTTCATCGCCGGCTTCATCGAGCGAAGCGTTGACTTGGGTGATTTCGATCATCGAGGTCTCCTTAGAGGCAAGAAAGAGGCCGTCCGGTATCCCAGACGGCCCGAATGCGTTTTTGATTATAGACTGCGCGGCTACAGGCTGCTTGCAGCGCGAATGCCCGAGAGCCATGCCCACGCAAGGTTAAAGCCTCCGCAATCGGCGTCGATGTCGAGCGCTTCGCCGCAGACGTAAAGCGGGGCGTCGACAACGCTGCGCGCGCGTAGACTGGGTGTTGAGATACTCTCGACAGATACGCCACCACGCGTGACCTGTGCCGAGCGCTCCTCGGCTGTTCCCTCAACGAGCAACTTAAAGTGCTTGAGGATCGAGACCAGGTGGATGACATCGTTGGAGCCTGGATGGCACTGCTCGAACGCCGTGCAGACGACGCGGGAGAGTTGCGGGGCGAGCATGCCGTCGAGCCAACGGGGATCGCGGGGCGAAAAGCCGCCGAGCAGCTCAACGCGCCGGTTGAGCATATCGAGCAGCTCGTCTTTGGAGAGGTCGGGGAAAACGTCGAGCAGGATCGTATCACCGCGCTGGATACGACGGGAGAGGTTGAAGACAGCGACGCCCGAGATGCCGAAGGCTCGAAACAGGACTTCACCGTCTTCGTGCCAGAGCTCATTATGATTGCGGGCGAGCGTCAAGCGGGCGCGGACGCGCAGGCCGTCCAACGTCTTGAGTGCCGCCCGATCGCCGACGACCGTTGCCGATACGGGGCAGAGGATGGGGCGCAGCGAAGTGAGGGGGAGGCTAAACGTATCGGCGATACCGGTGGGGTTGCCACCCGTGGCGATAATTACGGCATGTGCCTCCAGGGCCTCGTTCTTGCGAGGGACATCGGCGAGCGCTTTCCGAAGCGAGCGGAGCTCCGTTTTTCGGTCGTCGTGCTTTTTTGCCTTGAGCGCCCGCGCTGGACGGTCTATTTGGAGTGTCCAGCCTTCGGAAGCTTTGTGCGCCGAGGCAACGTTGGCTCCGCAGATTAAGTTAATACCTAGGCGGTCGCAAACGTTGAGAAGCGCGTCGCGCACCGATTCTGCGCGAAGGGAGCGCGGGTATAGCCGGCCTTCCTCGGAGGTTGTCATGATGCCCAGCGAGGAGAAGAAACCCATAAGCTCTTGTTCGGGTTGGGGGCCCATGACAGATTCGACGAATGCGGGGTGGTTATACCGCTGAGGATCAATCGATTCGTTGGAGAGGTTGCAGCGGCCGTTACCGGTCGCAAGGAGCTTTAGGCCGCAGGCGACATCGCGCTCAACGATGCAGACGCTTTTGCCAGCACGTGCGGCCGTAATGGCGGCGGCGAGGCCTGAAGCCCCGCCGCCGATTACCAGGACGTCATAGAAGGCGCTCGTGTTCACTTAGGCCTCGTCGGTCTCGTGCGGGGTAATAGCCTCGACGGCAGAGACTGCCTTGGGCAACATGCCATCGGGCAGCGCGGTCTCAACCTCGCCCTTATCGCAGGCCTCGGCGAGTGCCGGATTAATGGGAAGCGTGCCCAAGATGTCGAGGTTATAGCGCTCTGCGACCTCGGGGAGCTTGCTTTTGCCAAAGACCTCGATCTTCTTGCCGCAGTCGGGGCAGACGATGTAGCTCATGTTCTCGACGATGCCCAGAATGGGGACGTTCATCTTCTCGGCCATGTTGACCGCCTTGGCGACGATCATCGAGACCAGGTCCTGCGGGCTCGTGACGATGACGATGCCGTCGACGGGCAGCGACTGGAAGACGGTGAGCGCGACGTCGCCTGTTCCCGGAGGCATGTCGACCAGCAGGTAGTCGATGGGGCCCCACGAGGTCTCGCTCCAGAACTGCCTAATGGCGCCTGCGATGACCGGACCGCGCCAAAGGACGGGGTCGGTCTCGTTTTGGAGCAGAAGGTTGGAGCTCATGACCTTGACGCCGTGCTCGGAGATTTCGGGCAGCATGAGGTTGCCAAGGGCATGGACGTGGCGTCCGCTCATGCCGAACATCTTGGGGATAGAGGGACCGGTGATGTCGGCATCGAGGACGCCGACCTTGTGGCCGTGACGGGCAAGCTCGGTGGCGATGGCACCGGTGACAAACGACTTGCCGACACCGCCCTTGCCGGAAAGCACGGCGATGACGCGTTTGACCTCGGACAGCGTGTTCTCCTCAAATTGCGACGGCGACGTTTGTCCGCCGGCGGCCTGTGCGTGCTCGCAACCCATGTATGACTCCTTTGTATATGTTGGGGCCGGAGCCCCGTGATGTGACACGAGCGTCATTGTACCCTCGTTTGCGAGCGGGAGTCATTTGCGATGCATTTGGGCCGAGCGTGCTTGCAATACGATGGGTCCAAGCGAATGGGCGGGCTTACTGAACTTTGCTGGCGAACTCGAGGTATTGCATGCGCTGCAGCTTGTCGATCGTCGAGGCGTATGGGCTGTCTTCAGATTCCAAGTCGTAGCGCAGCCCGTCGGCACCAAGGTAGCCGGCGACATTGATGGTGGGCACATCTGACCTTGTTGCAAGCAGGGCCTTTTGATAGTCGGTGAGCGGGGCGCCGATCTTATTAAGGGTAATGGCTGCAATCTCGTTTGCCCCGACGGTGTCGTAGACGTTGAGCTCGGTATTGCCGGCGATTTCATAGTTAGCCCAGACGAAATAGGTCGACTGATAGATACGGAAAGCGTGGCTTGCCGTATCTTCCTGAGGGTACAGCTCGTCGTTGAGAGTCGTTGCGGCGCTCGGCTGATGGTCGCCAAAAAAGACAAGAACAACCGGTCTGCCGATATTGCGGAGCTCGTTGATAAAGTACTCGAGGTCCCGGTCGGATGCGTTGATGCAGGTGAGATAGGTGTTGAGCGCGCTATTGGCGCCCTCGCTGGCTCCCTCGACCCAATAGTTTGTCAGCTCTTCGGCGGGAACGGTGCCATAGTCGTAGCCGCCGTGATTTTGCATCGTGACGTCAAAGATGAACTGCGGGGCTTCGTCGGTTCTAAGCAGGTCGAGTATCTTGTCGTAGGTGGCGTAGTCGCATACGCCGGCATGGTAACAGGGCGCACCTTCGAAATCGCCGATTGAAAGAAAGTCTCCAAAGCCCAGCTGCTGATAGATTTTATCTCGATGGTAGTTGACGGGGTTTTGCGGGTGCATAGCGGTAGCGGTATACCCAAGCTCTTTAAGGTCCTTTGCCAGGCTGTTGACGCCATTCATCTGATACAGCTGATAGGGGATCTTGCCTAATCCGACAAAGGCCGTTGTCGCTCCGGTCAATAATTCGAATTCGGAGTTTGCCGTTCCGCCACCGGGGACCGAAGCGTGCATGGTGCCGCGAACAAGCGTGTTGGGAAGCGAGTTGTAGAATGCGGGGCCGGCGTACCCGGCCGCCTGGAGCTGCTCAAAGCACGAAAGGTCGCTAAAACTCTCGTTCATGACGGCAACAATCGTCGGCTTGATTTCATTGAACTGGGCATCGGCCGCCGCGCGCTGCTCGCTCGAGCCATACGTGCTGTCGTAGGTGGCGGCGAGCTCCTGCTCGATGCTCTGCGCCTCATCGGGCGTATAGTCTTCGGGCTTCTCAATGGGCAACTCGTTGACCATTTCGGTGAACGAAGTGATAAAACCCTGAGACGCATACGTGGTGATGGGCTGCCAACGGTCAAATCCAAAATTCAGCGCCTGCTCCAAGTCGATGCTGGAAAAGCCCGAGAGCCCCACAACGGTCACTAGCAGAAAAGCGCAGAGGTTAGCGGCGATTGCGGGGAAGACATGGGTGGGCGTACGGAGCTTTCGCGGTCGGATAAGCGAAAGAAGCCCCAGGGAAATCTCCAGCAGGGCTAGAGAGGTTACGATTCCGGCGGTAAAGGTAAACTCGTATCCCTCGCTCACTTCCATTGCGGTGCCAAGGGCCAAGATATCGCTTGGCAGGATGGCCTCGCCTTTAAACGTTATGACGAAGTGCTCGGCAATGCCAAGGATGCAACAGGCGACGGGCACGAGGGCCATGACGCCTCCATGACGCTGTCCCAGCAAATAAAGGGAGAGCAGAACCGTCGCGAGCAGCCCGACGGAAAACCCGAATGAGTTGGCGGGAATGCGATAGAACGTTTCGTTACAGGCAATTTCGAGTGAAACGAACGAGAGCGCTGAAACAGCGGCGATGACAAGGATGTCACGGCAAATACAGGCAACCGTTCCCGTCGCAAGATCGGTTTGGTCGATAAGTCCCGAAACCAAGGGCTCGACAAGAAGTATGACGGCGGTAGCACCGAGCGCCGAATAAGAAAGGACCCATAGGGAACTGTCCTCATTTACGAGCAATTGATTCGTAATCCATGCAGCTACCACGCCGAGCGGGATGAGGAGCGTCGCGCACCAAAAGACGCGGGCAATGGGCGGCTTTTCATTGTGTTTGATTGAAAAATACACGCGCACGACGACGGTGGCCACGATAAGGACGGCGATGAATATGGGCAGATTGGCCATGTCGCTCGAAGTGATTTCAAGGGGGATATCTTCGGTCATGGACGTTCCTCTGTTACAGCAAATTAAGTTCAGTATTAGGTTACTGTAACCTTTCCACGGCATTTCGAGAAACGAAGCACCCGATACGCAAAGCTAAAGGTCTGCGAATCTTGTATTACGAACATCTGTGCGCGTCGAGTGCGCTAAACTCATCGACAGTATGATTCGATGCAATAGGAGGCAAGGAGCTTCCATGTCTGATTCTTCTATCGTTATTCGCGGCGCTCGTGAGCACAACCTCCGTGATATCGATGTTTCCATTCCGCGTGACCAACTCGTGGTCATTACCGGTCTTTCTGGCTCGGGCAAGAGTTCGCTGGCATTTGACACTATCTATGCCGAGGGCCAGCGTCGATACGTCGAGAGCCTTTCGAGCTATGCGCGCCAGTTCTTGGGCCAGATGGACAAACCCGACTTGGATTCAATCGACGGCCTTTCGCCGGCGGTGTCGATCGACCAAAAGACGACGTCTAAAAACCCTCGCTCGACGGTTGGCACCGTAACCGAGATTTATGACTATCTGCGCCTGCTGTTCGCCCGTGTGGGCACCCCGCACTGTCCCGAATGCGGCCGCGGCATTGAGCGCCAGACGACCGACCAGGTTGCCGACAAAGTCTTGGCGGCGGGGGAGGGTCGCCGCGCGTTTGTGCTGGCACCGGTGGTGCGCGGGCGAAAAGGCGAGTTCACCAAACTGTTTGAGGACCTTCGCGCCGAGGGCTTTAGCCGCGTGCGTGTCGACGGCGAAGTGCGCTCGCTCGATGATCCGATCGATCTGGACAAGAAGTTCAAACACGATATCGAGGTCGTAGTCGACCGCATCGTGATCCGTGAGAACTCTCTGGGCCGTATCGCCGAGTCTGTTGAGCAGGCGACCGCGCTGGCTCACGGCAATGTAAACGTGTACATGCTGCCCAATCGTGATGCTCCCGAGGGGACCGAGGGCGAGCTACTGGAGTATTCGTTGGCTCTGGCATGCCCGGAGCACGGGCACTCCATCGACGACCTACAACCCCGCGACTTTTCGTTCAACGCTCCCTATGGCGCATGTCCTGAGTGCGACGGCCTGGGCTTTAAGAAAACCGTTGATGCCGAGGCGCTGATCGAAGACCCCTCGAAGTCCATTGCCGACGGAGTCTTTGGTAGCCTGTTTGGCAATTCGAACTACTATCCGCAGATTTTTGCTGCGGTCTGCAAACACTTTAAGGTGAGCGCCGATACGCCGTGGGGGGACTTGCCCCCTCGCGTGCGTCGTGCGTTTTTGGATGGCATGGGCGACACGAAGATTTCGGTCGACTATCAAAAGCTCGATGGGCGTCGCAGCCAGTGGGATACCAAGTTTTCGGGCGTTCGCAACATCCTGTACGAACGCTATACCGAGACGACGAACGAGAACACCAAGGCGCGCCTGGAGAAGTACATTCGCGAGGAGCCGTGCTCGAGCTGTCACGGTGCTCGCCTGCGTCCCGAGATGCTTGCCGTCACCGTGGGCGGCAAGTCCATTTACGAGGTTTGTTGCCTGTCGTGCCGTGAATCGCTCGAGTTTTTTGAGGGCCTGGAACTCACCGAGCGCCAACAGTTTATCGGCGGCCGTATCGTCAAGGAAATCCTGGAGCGCTTGCGTTTTCTGGTCGATGTTGGACTCGACTATCTGACGCTCGATCGTGCTTCGGCGACGCTTTCCGGTGGCGAGGCGCAGCGTATTCGACTGGCAACGCAGATCGGCGCGGGTCTCATGGGCGTGCTCTATATTCTGGACGAGCCCTCGATCGGTCTTCATCAGCGTGACAACGAGCGCCTGATTAAGACGCTCGAGCGCCTGCGCGATATCGGCAATACCGTTATCGTCGTCGAACACGACGAGGATACAATCCGTGCCGCCGATTACGTGATCGACATGGGGCCCGGCGCCGGCGTCGACGGCGGACACGTAGTCGCGGCGGGAACGCCTGCCGATATCATGGCGTGTCCTGAGTCGATGACGGGCGCTTACCTGACCGGCAAACGAATGATTCGGGTGCCTGATGAACGGCGCAAGCCCGGTCGCGGCTGCCTTAAAATTACGGGCGCTCGAGCCAACAACCTCAAAAACGTTACTGCCAAGATCGAGTTTGGTACGCTTACGGTTGTTACCGGCGTGTCGGGATCGGGCAAGAGCTCCCTGGTTACCGACACCATTGCGCCTGCCCTTACGAATGCCATTCACCGCTCGACGCGCCCTGTGGGTCCGTATAAGAAAATCGAGGGCATTGAGTGTATCGATAAGGTTATCGATATCGACCAGTCGCCGATTGGCCGTACGCCGCGTTCCAACCCTGCTACCTATATCGGCCTGTGGGATGATCTTCGCGCACTGTTTGCGAGTACGCCGGAGTCGAAGGCGCGCGGCTACTCGCCGGGTCGTTTCTCCTTTAATGTGAGTGGCGGGCGCTGTGAGGCGTGCAAGGGCGACGGGCAGATCAAGATCGAGATGCACTTCCTTCCCGATATCTACGTTCCCTGCGAAGTTTGCGGCGGTAAACGCTACAACCGCGAGACACTCGAGGTCACCTACCGTGGCAAGACCATCTCGGACGTGCTCGACATGAGCGTCACCGAGGCGCTGGCCTTCTTTGGGAATATCCCGCAGATTAAGCGCAAGCTCCAGACGCTGTACGATGTAGGCTTAGGCTACGTGAGCCTGGGCCAGCCCGCCACGACGCTCTCGGGCGGCGAGGCGCAGCGTGTGAAGCTCGCCAAGGAGCTTCATCGACGCCAGACGGGCAAGACGTTCTATATTTTGGACGAGCCGACGACCGGTCTTCATTTTGAGGACGTCCGCCAGCTGCTCGATGTGCTGCAGCGTTTGGTCGATGCGGGCAACACGGTGCTGGTGATTGAGCACAACCTTGATGTCATCAAGGTTGCCGACCGCCTGATCGATATGGGTCCCGAGGGCGGTAACGGCGGCGGAACCGTCGTGGTTTCGGGCACACCGGAGCAGGTTGCGGACTGTCCGCAGAGTTATACGGGCAAGTTTTTGGCGCCGTTGCTCAGGCGTGACCGGGAGCGTCAGGCTCAACTTGATGCTCAATAAATAGGCGATTCAGTTTATGGGCGCCATCGACTCCTTGTGATTCGATGGCGCTTGCTGTGCCGAAGTGACGTATGCAGCCGAATTGGACATATACTTAATCCTTGCGTCCGAATGCGAGGGAAAGGATATGTCATGGCAAAGGCTGTAAAGACGCCAAAAACCAATGCGATGCGCGAGCTGGAAAGCGCCGGCATTTCCTATGTTCTACATACGTACGAAGACGATGGTGATGAGTCGGTGGGCCTGGGGGTCGCGATTTCGGAGCAGCTTGGCGAGGAGCCCGGTCAAGGATTTAAGACTTTGGTCTGCGTGACACCGTCCAACGACTATGTCGTGTGCTGTATCCCTGTTGCCGACGAGCTCGATCTAAAGTCCGCCGCGCGTGCCGCGGGGGAGAAGTCCTTGGCCATGATGCATGTGAAGGATTTGCTTGCGGCGACTGGCTACGTTCGCGGCGGCTGCAGCCCGGTCGGTATGAAAAAACGCTACCGGACGCTCATTGATGAGACGTGTGTCCTTTGGGATACCATTTTTATTTCGGGAGGCAAGCGTGGTTATCAGCTCGAGCTTGCACCCGATGATTTAATTGCATTTTGCGGGGCGACGGTTGCCGCGATTACGAGAGAGGACTGAGCGATGCCGCAGGAAGAATTGAAGCGCGGAGCTCATTTTGCAAAAGAATCTGCGCCTCAGACACCCTCATCCGAAGCTTCTTCGTCGCGAGATGACACTGACGACATGGGCTCGTCGGACTACTCCACGGTTGGTCGTTCCGCCGGGCTTATGACCATCCTGACTATCGTGTCTCGCGTCACCGGTTTTATCCGCACGTGGGCAATGGCGGCCGCTATCGGCATGTCGCTACTCTCGTCCTCCTATCAGGTCGCCAACAACCTGCCCAATATGCTCTACGAACTCGTGATGGGCGGCATGCTCGTGACGGCGTTTTTGCCCGTGTACATGGGCGTGAGGCGTGAGCAGGGTCGCGAGGCCTCGAACGAGTACGTGGGCAACCTGCTCGGCATTCTGCTTTTGGTGCTGGGTGGCATTTCGTTGCTGGGGACCGTGTTCGCCCCGGGCTTTATCTGGACGCAATCGTTCCTTTCGGGTGACGGCGGCAGCATGGATACCGCTGCGTTCATGTTCCGTTTCTTTGCCATCCAGATTCTGTTTTATGGTTTGGGCTCGGTGTTCTCGGGCGTTCTCAACGCACACCGCGACTACTTCTGGTCGACGTTTGCCCCGGTCCTCAACAATGTGATCGTCATTGCGAGCTTTATGGGTTTTGCGCCCGTGTCCGCACAGTTTGGCGAACGTGCCGGCATCATCTTGATTGCGGCCGGTACGACCCTCGGTGTCTTTGTTCAGATGGCATGTCAGATTCCCGCGCTTGGCAAGCACGGCGTGCATCCCCATATCCATATCGACTTTAAGGACCCCGCGCTGCGCCAGACGATTGCGCTCGGTATCCCGACGCTGCTCGCCACGGTGTGCATGTTTGTCTCGACTTCTATCACCAACGCTGCCGCGCTGGTGGTCCAGCCCGAGACGGGTCCTTCCGTCATCGCCTATGCGCGCCTGTGGTACACGCTGCCCTACGCGCTGATTGCCGCCTCGCTTTCGACGGCGCTCTATACCGAGCTCTCTCATGACGCACAGGAGAAGGATTACGACAGCGTTCGCACGGGCATTTCGCGTGGCGTCGCCCAGATGCTGTTCTTCCTGATTCCGTTCGCGCTGTACCTGATTGTCTTCGCGCGTCCGCTCAACATGATTTACTGTGCCGGCAAGTTTGATGAGTCCGGCGTGGCGCTGGTGTCCGAGTTCCTTGTCTACCTGGCGTTCTCGCTGCCGCTCTACGGCGTGGTCGTGTTGATGCAGAAGAGCTTCTCTGCCTTGCTCGATATGAAGCCCTATAGCCGCTATTGCCTGTATTCCGCCATCGGCCAGGCCGGCTCGGTTCTGCTGTTTGGCGTTGTGCTGGGCTTCGGTATGCCGGCAATCGCGCTTTCGTATGTCGTCGACTACGTGATCTTGGTCGGCTGTTCGCTGTGGTGGCTGCGTCGTCGCCTGCGTGGTCTTCAGGTCAAATCTATCCTGCATGGCGGCTTCTTTGGCCTTTTGCTCGGTGGCCTGGGCGCTGCCGCAGGCGCCGGCGTCATGTGGGCGCTTGAACTCTTTGTCGGGGCACTTGGTGGCTCGATTCTGATTACTCTTGGCTACGTTTGCGTTGCGGGTGTCGTCTCGCTTGCTGTTACCTTTGGCCTTGCCGTCGTCCTTAAGATGCCCGAGGTCTCGGCGTTGCTTCGTCGCAAGTAGGTGCGCGTGGCCGGTCACGACAACATTCCAACGCTTGCCGAGCAGGTTTCGCGCGTTCCTACACAACCCGGTTGCTACCTTTGGAAGGATGCCAAGGGCGATGTCATCTACGTGGGCAAGGCGAAAAACCTACGCGCCCGCATGCGTCAATACGTGACACTGCAGGATGAGCGTCAAAAGATCCCGCTGATGATGCAGCTGGTGGCGAGCTTTGACTATATCGTGGTGGAGACCGAGCATGAGGCGTTGGTGCTCGAGCGCAATTTGATTGGTCAGTACCATCCGTACTTTAACGTCGACCTCAAGGATGACAAGAGCTACCCCTTTATCGCCATTACAAAGGGCGACCTGTATCCCGCTATCAAATATACGCGTGAGCGTCATAAGCCGGGAACGCGCTATTTTGGACCCTATACCGATAGCCGTGCGGCACGTGAGACGATAGATACGCTGCGCAAGGTTATCCCCATCTGCTCCGCATCCTGTGCGGAGTGGCGTCGTTGTCGTCGTATCGTCGAGTCCCACAAGGGCGAGGAAGACATCGTCAATATGATTTGCGCGCAAAACGGGCGTCCCTGCTTTGACTACCATGTCGGGCGCGGCCCGGGTGCGTGTGTCGGCGCGATTTCCCCGGCAGACTATGCCAAGAACGTCAAGCGTGTCGAGCGCTTTTTGTCGGGCCATCGCAAGGATGTCGTCGATGAGCTGACCTCCGAGATGACGGATGCCGCCGAGGCGCTCGACTTTGAGCGCGCGGCACGCGTCAAACGTCGTTTGGAGGTCATCAGGGGTCTGGACGACCGTCAGCAAGTCGTTTTTCCCTCCAGTGTCGATATCGATGTCATCGGTTTCTATCGCGAGGAGACCATCTCCGCCGCTTGCGTCTTTGTCGTGCGTGAGGGTCGAACGGTTCGAACCTGCGAGTTTATTCTCGATAAGGGTTTGGATGTCGACGAAGAGGAACTTCAATCGGGCTTTCTTAAGCGCTATTACGACGAGACGGCTGATATTCCAGCTGAGGTCAACCTTTCCGTCGAGCTTGAGGATGCGGAGGCGCTGGGGGAGTGGCTTGCGGGCAAGCGTGAGCGTTCCTGCCATCTCCATAGGCCGCAGCGTGGCGAAAAGCACCGTCTGCTCGATATGGCATCCAAAAATGCGCGCCATGCCCTCATGCGCTACATGATGCGAACGGGGTACGCTGACGACCGCACCAATCAAGCGCTCCTGGAGCTCGAAAGTGCGTTGGCGCTGCCGGCGCCGCCGATGCGTATCGAGTGCTTCGATATCTCGACGTTGCATGGAACCTTTACCGTCGCCTCGATGGTGGTGTTTACCAACGGGCGCGCCGACAAGAGCCAGTACCGTCGTTTTAAAATTCAGGCCGAATTGGACGAGGCAAACGACTTCGTGTCGATGTCCGAGGTTTTGGGACGACGCTATGCTCCCGAGCGCATGGCCGACGAGCGCTTTGGCTCGCGCCCCGATTTGCTCGTTGTCGATGGCGGTAAGCCGCAATTGACCGCTGCGATCAAGCAACTTGAGGCTCTTGGGCTCGATATACCAGTTTGTGGCTTGGCGAAGGCCGACGAGGAAGTTTTTGTGCCTTGGGACGAGACTCCTGTCGTGCTGCCGACCGGGTCTGCTTCGCTCTATCTAATTAAACAGGTACGCGATGAGTCCCACCGATTTGCCATCACGTTCCACCGTGAGTTGCGCGATAAAGCCATGACGGTTTCGGTACTCGATGACGTTCCGGGCGTGGGACCCACCAGAAAACGTGCCATTATGCGCCATTTTGGCTCGATGAAGCGTTTGCGTGCGGCAAGCGAGCAGGAGATTGCAGAAGTTCGAGGCGTTCCGGCCGATGTCGCCAAAGCGGTCCACGAGGCACTTGTTGCATGGAATGCCGAGCGCGCCCAGACATCGGCCAACCGTTCCGAAAACTAAATGCGCTTCTAAACAACTGATATACATGATTGCGCGATTTTCAACCATTTATTTCGCCATGATTGCCTGCTGGTTTCGGGTTTTATTAACGCTAAAACGTTTGACTAACCCAAGCGAAAACCCTGCTATCCTGCGGGTTGACGAAGACTGATATCTCACCTCGTCGATACATACTGTCTGACGAATCGTTTGTCAATGAATTCGGAGAACGCTAGTAAATACCGTTCAATCGTATGTATGTATCGGTCGACGAGCGCGGCACCTCAGTTGGGTACGTCGGTAGGTAAGGTATATATCGTCCGCAAGTTGCGCGGGGGCAAGTCTAGGTGCTCCCGAGTAAGATTCTCTATTGATAGGAGAAGACATGGCCATCATCAACAAGGGTATGTCCAGGCGTTCGTTCCTCGGCCTCACCGGCAGCGTCGCTGCTGTCGCAGGGCTTGGTCTCACCGGCTGCGGCGGCAGCTCTAGCGACGAGGGTTCCGCTTCCGGTTCCACCGATTCCGCCAACCGTGGCGGCGGCGTGATCACCGCTGGTTCCGCTTACGCTCCGTCCAGCTTCGATCCCGCCAGCACCGGCTCCGCCGTGGGCCTGGGTGCTAACTGGCACGTCGTCGAGGGCCTCTACGGCATCGATTACCACGACTACAGCACCTTCAACGAGCTCGCCACCGACGATCCCAAGTCTGTGGACGACACGACTTTCGAGGTCACCATCCGCAAGGGCGCCAAGTTCTCCGATGGCACCGAGGTCACCGCTGACGATGTCGTTGCCTCCTACACCGCTTGCGCCGCTTCCGCTACCTATGCTCCGTTCTTCCAGCCCTTCGAGTCCATCGAGGCCAAGGACGCCAGCACCGTGACGGTCAAGACCAAGGTCCCCAACTTCTCCCTGCTCAAGGATCGTCTGGCCATCGTCCGCGTTACCCCGGCCACCCAGACCGAGGAGGATCGCGCCAAGCAGCCGATCGGCTCCGGCCCCTGGATGTACGACTCTATCTCCGATACCGAGATTACCCAGGGTCCCAACCCCGAGTACAACGGTGAGTATGCTGCCGAGGATAAGAAGATCCAGTACAGCATCCTGACCGACCCCACCGCTCGCGTTACCGCTCAGCAGGAGGGCTCCACGCTCGTTATGGAGCTCGTTACCGCTGACGCCGTCGACCAGCTCGAGAGCGCCGGCTGCAAGATCGATAACGTTCAGGGTTTCGGCACCCGCTTCATCATGTTCAACGTCGCCAAGGAGCCTTGGAACAACGTCAAGGTCCGTCAGGCAGTCATGTATGCGCTCGACACCGAGAAGATGGTCAGCAACACCTTCGCCGGCCTTGCCACCGCTGCCAGCTGCTACCTGCCCAAGAGCTTCACCAACTATCATGAGGCTTCCACGGTGTACAAGACCGACGCCAAGAAGGCTAAGAAGCTCATCGAGGAGTCTGGCATCACCCCGGGTGCCATCACCCTGCGCACCACCGACAACGAACAGATTAAGGGCATGGCCGCCCAGGTCAAGAACGACCTCGACGCTCTCGGCGTCGATGTGACCATCCAGACCGATACCTCGCCGGCTACCTACGCTGCCATCGAC
>URTW01000029.1 GCA_900550815.1 uncultured Collinsella sp. | reverse complement strand
TCAAAAGGTTTTTACGCAATCGGCAGAGATGCACTTTCAATCGGAGCAAACACATTTCAATTTTTTACTCGCAACCCTCGTGGTGGATCTGCAAGAAAAATTGATATCGAAGATGTCAATGCACTTATAAAACTTATGACGGAAAATAATTTTGCAAAAATTCTTGCCCATGCACCATACACAATGAACCTCTGTTCGGCAAAACCCGAAACCCGTGAATTTGCTCTGAACACGCTTACGGATGATTTGAAACGAATGGAATATCACCCGAATAATCTTTACAACTTTCACCCCGGCAGTCACACGGGACAGGGCGTTAAAGCTGCGGTTGAGCAAATAGGCACAGCATTGAATACTGCAATGTTCGATGATATGACAACCACGGTATTGCTTGAAACAATGGCGGGCAAAGGCACGGAGGTCGGCAGAACCTTTGAAGAACTGCGTATGATTATCGACCGTGTGGAGCGAAACGATAAAATCGGTGTCTGCCTTGATACCTGCCATGTTTTTGACGCCGGTTATGACATTGTGAATAATCTTGACGGAGTTCTTGTTTGCACCGACGGTACCGTCGCCGCCCAGACCCCAGAACTTGCACTCGATGGTGCCGGGGGCTGCGGTGTTGGGCGCATCCTCGGCCTCGGGCAGGCTCAGGTTGGTCACGTCATCGACAATGCCGATGGTGAACTCGCGCTTGGGCTCGTCCTTCTTGAGCTCCTCGAAGACAGCGAACGCGGACGCGGGAGGCGTGTCCTTGCTGCCCAAGCCATAACGGCCGCCGACGACCTTGATGCCCGTCTTGCCGGCCTCGTAGAGAGCGGAGACGACGTCCTGGTAGAGCGGCTCGCCGATGGAACCCGGCTCCTTGGTACGGTCCATGACGGCGATCTTCTGGACGGTCTCGGGGAGAACGTCGACGAAGTGCTTGATGGAGAACGGACGGAACAGACGAACCTTGACCAGGCCGACCTTCTCGCCGTGAGCGTTGAGGTAGTCGATGACTTCCTCAAGCACGTCGCAGAAGGAGCCCATGCACACGACGACGCGATCGGCATCGGGAGCGCCGTAGTAGTTGAACAGGCCGTAATCGGTGCCGAGCTTCTCGTTGATCTTCTTCATGTATCCCTCGACGACGGCGGGAAGCTCGTCGTAGACCTTGTTGCAGGCCTCGCGGTTCTGGAAGAAGATGTCGCCGTTCTCGTGGCTGCCGCGGGTGTGCGGGTGCTCAGGGTTGAGCGCGTGATCGCGGAAAGCCTGGACGGCGTCCATGTCGCACATCTCGGCCAGATCCTTGTAGTCCCACATGGCGACCTTCTGGATCTCGTGGCTGGTGCGGAAGCCGTCGAAGAAGTTAAGGAACGGGGTCTTACCCTCGATGGCGGCAAGGTGAGCCACCGGCGAGAGGTCCATGACCTCCTGGACGTTGCCCTCGGCGAGCATGGCGAAGCCGGTCTGACGACAGGCCATGACGTCGGAGTGATCGCCAAAGATGTTCAGTGCGTGCGAAGCGACGCAACGCGCGGAGACGTGGAAGACGCCCGGGAGCTGCTCGCCCGCGATCTTGTACATGTTCGGGATCATCAGGAGCAGGCCCTGGGAAGCCGTGTAGGTGGTGGTCAGAGCACCGGCGCCCAGCGAACCGTGAACGGTACCGGCTGCACCTGCCTCGGACTCCATCTCGACGACCTTGACCGGGGTGCCGAAGATGTTCTTGCGACCCTGGGCCGCCCACTGGTCGACATGGTCGGCCATCGGGCTGGACGGCGTAATGGGATAAATTCCCGCTACCTCGGTGTACGCATACGAAACATATGCGGCCGCCTCGTTGCCGTCCATAGACTTAAACTTACGCGCCATATACCCCTCTCCTCTCATATAGGTATACAGGCCCCGGCGATCGCCGGGATGTTGGCGTGATGGGATTTACGCTGTTGCTTCCAATCATCTGGCAGGCAGGCTCAGCAGCAGGTACGTGGCGTGGAGAGAAGACATGCCGAGACGAGGGCCAGCTGATGCGCCCCACAGACCCGACCGCCCGTCTTGCACATGACCGAGCGCCGCAAAGGCCGCATGCCGGATGCTCCCGGGCACGCCCCGGCGATGGGAAGCGCCCGCAACGGAAATCCGCATGCGGGTTTATTGTACCCCGCCGTCAAGTGTAATTTCGACAAATATAGGCGGGCGGTAAAGGTTTACCTTGGGTGACTATTGTGCGCCCGGCACCGACGGGCACAGGCCCCTGGAACCCCACAACAATTGCGGTGAAATAGGGAGTGTGTTTGCCGGTCGCGGCCTTAATCAGTCCCTATTTCACCGCAAGTTATTTGGGGGGATGAGTTAGAGGGCACCGAAGAGAATGGCGTAGGTGGTGGATTCGCCGAGTTTGAGCTCGTCGCCGGGGTTGAGCTGGGCGGAGCGGCCGGGCTCTACTTGAATACACACACTCGTGGCCCCGTTTACCACCACGGTGCCGTTAGTGGACGACAGGTCCTCGACAAACCATGCGCCAGACTCGTCGCACCAGATATGGGCATGGCGGGCCGAGACGTCGTCGCCGACGTCGTCGGTGATGCCGCCCTCCCCCGTTGCCAGCGCGCCGATCTCAACGCCTTCCTCACTCGGCTGAATCCAGCGCGGGACGCTCACCACGTAGCCGTTTTGCACGCACAGCAGTCCCAGCGGATGCGCCGGCGCGACTTCGTGCTCGCCCGCGACCGAAGATGTGCTCAGCGAGCGCGGCGTCGACGTGTCGCCGCCACGGGTCGCATGAGCGCGGCGGCTCGCCCGACTTGGAACTAAGGCGGGCGTGAGAGCAAACGGCATAGGGAACGAATCTTGCGGATGTACTCCTCGACGTCAGGCAGGCAAGCCCCACGAAGTCACCGGGGAGGCCCAAGCGGCCCGGCACCACTTCCAGATTCTGACCAGGGCGAGTCGTTCGCCGGTGGCTGAAGGCTCGCTCCCACCCAAAATGGGAGATTCGCGTTGTTCCCCAATCGCTCTCGCATCTTTCATTTTGCTCGAGGTGGGCTATAAAAACTTTCCTGGTGAAAGGCGGCGATTGGTTTCCTTTCTTTCTAGAGGAGCGCGCCTGTAATCTGTTTTCATCCTAAATCAAGTTAAGATCGGACCTTCCAGAGGCAAGTCGACTCAAACTGCGAGGCTCCATGTTGGAATAAAGAGCGCTGTCGAAGTGCCAACAACACAAAGCTTGCCAGTCTCAAATAGAACCTTTTGGGAGTCCGATTGGGCCGCACACCGAATCCCCGCTGGTGGTTTTTTATAGCTGCGCAACAATAAACAAGGTTAGTGCCAGTCCAGCATGAAATTGAGGAACGTATGCATTTTTTCTCAGTAAGTGATCGTCGTTACTGCTTCGATGAGGTCACTCGCAATTGCTTTCAGGTTGACCAAGCATCAGAAGATGCGCTTCGCATATTTGAAGCATCGGGAAGAACGGTCAACTCGAAGTTGCTAACAAAGTCACTTGCTGCGAAAGGCTACGACCAAACGACCATAGCAGAACTTGAAGACGACATTGATGAGTATCAACGATTGTCTGAGCGGACTTTCTTAACAAAAGACACGCCTCGAAAACTTAGATCCATCGAACTCCACGTTTCACATGCATGCAACCTTGGTTGTAGTTACTGTTTTGCCGGTAAAGGAGATTATGGAACGTCTCCTCTGCTGATGACAGACGAGATAGCCTTCAAGGCGGTCGACTACCTCGTCGCAAGTTCATCGGAAAACGAAACGCTTGCGATCGTCTTTTTTGGTGGGGAACCCATGATTAACGAGCCGCTGATATGGAAAACGGTCGACTATTCAAAAAGAATATACCCCAATAGAAACTTTACCTATTCTATTACGACCAACGGAACGCTTTTGAATGACACTGCTGTGAATTCTTTCAAGGAGCACGGGTTTTCTGTTCTGATTAGTCTCGATGGTACAGGATGCAAGCACGATGCATCGCGCCCGTACAAGACGGGAGGCGGCTCTTTCTCCGATATCGACAAAAACGTTCGTCGTTTTTCCGAGTCGTTCCCCTTCGGCGCAAGAGCGACCTTAACAAATAATAACTGTAACCTTGTTGAAGACTATCTTCAGTTTAAAGAGATGGGCTTCAGAAGGATTTACTTCTCGCCCGTGAGCTCATTCGATGAGAATATCAAACTCGACGAACACTCATTAAACAAAATCAGGGCGGGCCTAATAGATTTGGCGGATCAATATCTCAAACAGATTGATCAAGGGGAAAAGCCCTTGTTTAGAACATTGAAAACTGCAGTTGATTTGATTATGAGCAACAGGATCGCCTTTGTCGGATGCGGGGCTGGCAGGCGTTTTATTTCCGTGACTCCCGAAGGGGACGTATACCCCTGTCACAGGTTTGTCGGGATGATGCGATTCAAAATGGGCAACATCGTCACCGGAATTGACGAAACTAGGTATATTGAAAACTGGAGTCAGGGTGTCGAAAAAAGAATTGACTGTACGGACTGTTGGGCTCGGTCTTTCTGTGGTGGGGGCTGTAGCTGGGAGGCTGCAGACGAGCACGGCTACTTGCCCAAGAGTCTACACCCTGCATCATGTGAATATAGAAAAATGTGCTACGAGATGGCTTTTGACCTTATTTCCCGCCACTCATCTTCGCAGGAGAAAAATCAACGAGAAGCTACTGTATCGGAATAAGCGGTTCAGCGCATTGCTGTCACCATTGTGGAGGTGTTCGTTCTTCTGATTACCGTCTGCAAAGCTTATTGCTACGTTCGCCGAAACCATTCTAGAAATATGGTGAACTAGACATCTTGGTTTGTTATACACAATATTGAGGTTTTTCTGCACTCAAAGGGAGGTAGTCGTGAAGCATATTCATCCGATTAATCCAGGAAGTGGCGACGAGGCAGGCGTGAAGCCGATGTCTTTTGACTGCCTCTTGGGCATTACTGACATCTGTACTGTTTATGATAAAGCAGATGGCTGTGGTGCATACGATTACTGCGACTATGACATGGATGGCGGCAGCATCTGCGTTGTAGATCACTGTGGCATTGATCAAACGTAGTCTCTAATTGGATTAAGGTGAGGAGCTGTTATGAAGCATATCCATCCTGTTGGTTCAAATGAACATCCTCCCGTTGAGCCT
Organism: uncultured Collinsella sp.; assembly: GCA_900550815.1. Taxonomy (GTDB): domain Bacteria; phylum Actinomycetota; class Coriobacteriia; order Coriobacteriales; family Coriobacteriaceae; genus Collinsella. The sequence goes on along the minus strand of URTW01000029.1, from coordinate 9,596 downwards.
TGTTGTCTTGGAGTTGATATATGCAATTTTTACGACATCGCCGAGTGCCCTGTTGCGGATTGGTGCTATGTCGATAAAGAATCAAGCTGTGTTTTGCCAGCAGATTGGTGCGATCCAGTTGACGAGTAGTTTTGTGGCTAGGAACTATTTGGTCCAATTCAGAATAAGATGGGAACAAATACCAAAATCTCGTGTCTGGGAGGAGTTATGCCATTATTGCAAGGTCTCGTTGGATTAGCCTTTATACTTGCGTTATATCTGGCACCTTTTTTAATTCTATTCTTCATTATCCGACTCTTTCTTCGGAGAAAATAGGAGTGTCACGCAAACATTAGCGTAGCTTTCTTCCAATATGAGCCGAGCATTGGCAAGTGGAATAAGAAGCCCGACCGTTCGCCACATGAAAGTGATCGGACGGGCTTCTCTATTTAACCTGGGCCGCCACCCATAGCGGCTTTTCAAGCGTATTCTCAGTGCAAAGCAATCGTCAGTTTAATCCTATGCGCTGATACCGCATTTCATTTGTTCGGCTCGAATTCTACGGCCTGGCAACCCTCGCACTCTCCGGCAAATGGATTGAACGCGAAGGCAGAGATGATGTGTGCGTGGACATCGAGGCTGCTGTAGGCAACATACTGGGACATGGACCCCCGCTGCGCGTGGTATGCGGCCCGGCATATTCATTGCCGTCCAACCCCGTGTAGTTGCAGCAAAGGGTGGAACCTCAATGCTCAGCTCATGTTGTCCGTGGGACACGAGAATCGTAAGTACACTTTGGTGCGATTCTCACGCTGATACTGAGCCACCTGGAATAAGATACGTCGCGACAACACTTCGCTTCACCTCTGTCTCGACAAGATGACGTAGACTAAAGTTTCCTTTAGTAAGAGAACGAGAACTATATCTGAAAGCGTTGCGATGGCGTGAAGGCACCGAGTCCGAACCGCCTGAATGCTACGTGCATCTGCATCGCCTTTTTGTTATCTCTGCCAGTTGGGTAGCACTACACTTGTCATCATTTACCCTGGTACATGCTGTCTAAATCCACTACCCCTTCTACCGCGCCGACCATCTCGTCATCGTGAGAGACAACGATGATCAGCTGGCTTTGCTTGTTGCGCTTAACATAGGCCGCAAGCTCGGCGCGGCTTACAGCGTCTAACCCAGTCGTGGGCTCGTCGAGTACCAAAACTGACGACTTGCGTGAAATCGCCGACCATAAGTACACTCGGCGCAGCTCACCGCCCGAAAGCGCGGAGCAACGTTTCCCGAGCAACTCCTTCACGCTGTTTTCCAGCGAAAGTAGGCCATCTACACCCCGGTGATAGGAAGAAAAGGGCGTGTCGAAATACTCTAACAGCTCTTTCACCGTTTCGTCCGGCGCGAAGCACGACTGCGGGCAGCACGATATCTCTCTCGCACGTATGTAATCCAAGTCGCATTCTTCGATTGGCACACCGTTGTATTTTACTTTGCCTTTCGATGAGTATAGCCCGAGCATCAAGTAAAGAAGTGACGTCTTGCCTCTTCCGTTTTCCCCAACTATGCAATATGTACCAGGACCGGAAAACTTGAAAGAAAACCCGCCGAGGACCCCTCGGACAGATCCGTCTGGAAGGGCAACCGAGAATTCCAAATCAGATACCGAAATGTCATTTATTTCATCGAGTTTAGCTAAATCGGTCCGATTCCACCCCGATCTCTCCTTTTCTCTCGTCGCGATAGCCGTCCTATCCCATGATGCTTTGGCATCTTGATAGGATTTGAACAATGACATCATACTTTTCAAAGTCTTAAAGAGAACCGCGAAGTATGTACCGATGATAGTGTACTCGCCTATTGACATAGTTCCGTTAATGATTCGTACTCCGGAAACAACAAGTATCACCGCTTGAAACAACGCTGCGAAAAGACCATCGAGCGATGTCAGAGAATATGATAGCTTTCCGGAGCGCAAAACTTTGGGAAAATAGCTCTTAAACCCAGCGTCGAGCGCTTGTTCGCTCTTGCCGTACGAAGATGTCAGTTGAATGTTGAGAATCTGATTAAGCTGCGATGCAATTGCGGCGTAAAAGGCGCTGTCCGCCTCTTTCTTCTCATACGTGACCCTATACAAAAGTTTCCTCAACCCAGTAATTACACAGAAATACACGATGAGGAGAATGATGGAAAACACCGCGAGAGTTGAATCAATTGACCATATGATAAGCAATACGATGGGAATGGCTACAATAGACAGCGGCGCACTGATAAAATTCGCCAAAACGAAGGATGAGACCACGCTGGAGTCGGAAATAATCCGTTGCGTTGTATAGGCTGGATCGATGGTCCGACTCACCAAGTAATCGTCTCTTTCAAAACGCAAGACGGCCTCCCTGAGAAGATCAAAGGAAAGTCTCGTGGTTATGCGAATGGAAAGTGTTCCTGCAAAATAAGTAAAGAGGGTGGAGAAAACTCCTATTGACGCAACCAGGAGCGCGAAGAGTACGGCGTCTCTTTCGCTGCGGTTACCGAGAAGAAAATCTAAGAATTTCCCGTTCACGTATGGCATGGCATAGGAGAGAGCGGTTCCAATCACCGTGATAGCAATGAAGACGAAAGCCCCTTTTGCTCTGATGAACCTCGAGAGAACGCATCGAATCAAGGAAGGCCCCAATCTACCCGCCACAAAACATCAATCACTGATACCTTACACCTCAACACAACAGGAGCGAAGATTTGCCAATGAGACTGCTTTAAGATTGCCTTGGGCCAATACGGTCTCAAGCTCTTCCTACAAGAGAGTCGGAATCGGACATCTCCTCCGACGAATCTGGCAATCGGGCGATTGAAATATCTTTTTCAACCGCCCGATTGCCACAATAGATTGGAGCGTCCGCCCGCAAACGACCTCGTTTTACACCCACCAAATCCTTTGCCTTTTGTCGCCTAGACTAGAAAAATCGCTCGAAATAACGCAACCGGCCTGCTCGCTTGAAGAAACCTAAGCCCGTAACGTAGATGTGCAAACTTCCGAAACGCCTTGCGCGGCATAGTGCGTATAAACTTCGTCAACCGCCTCAGAAATATCTGAGTATCGCGCCGGGTCAAAAGCATACGATGTCGCAGCTATACCCTGCACCCATTCGGAACGCGGATTAATTGAATAGCCACACAGCATCATCATACATGCATCTAGACCTGATTTCCCAAGTATCCGACGTATTGATGAGAGCATCGCGGGTCGCCCCTGCACCATCGTCGTCACCCCTATTAGCAGTATTTACCGTTTTTCTCTAAATGCGTATCGCCACCCTTAAGAATACGAAGTGTTTTATCCAGACCCGATTGTCCTCCATCTCAAACGAAGGGATAAGGAATCTCATCCGGAATCGGCAGTAACGGAGGATTCACAACGACAAGCGAAAAACATGAGTCATCTCTCAGAGGGGAGTAAAGGCTCCCCTCAAGCACCCTAGTTTCGTCATCCAAAGAGTTGATGGCAGTGTTCTTCTTACAAAGGTCGACAACAAAAGGGTTGATTTCTACAGATGTTACATCCATGCCACAGTTGGTAAGTATCAGGCCCTGTATTCTGGGGCCAGAACACAAATCGAGAGCCTTCCGTGCGCTCTGCGGTGTAAGGCGCCAATCTCAGCAAATCTGTCCCACAATACTGCGCTGAAGAACAAGACGGAACCCCTGAGCCAAACTCCCCTATACCTTATTAAGGCTAAGACAGGCAAGTTCACGCACCCGGCATATTCCAGAATAACATCCTATTGTTTTAGATGCTCTACAAGCATGAACAGCCGCGAATCGGAAAGATCTTCTAGTTTCGCCCCGACTGACCGCCAAGGGCCAAAATGGCCCCTCCATCCCCGGGCGACTGGCTCTGGCGCGCCGAGGAGTGTCCCCAAGTGCCGGCAGAAAAGAAACGTCCCTATCTGCCGGCTAGAGGGCACCGAAGAGGATGGCGTAGGTAGTGGATTCGCCGAGCTTGAGCTCGTCGCCGGGATTGAGTTGGGCGGAACGGCCGGGCTCGACCTGAATGCAGACGCGCGTGGCCCCGTTTACCACCACGGTTCCGTTGGTGGACGACAAGTCCTCGACGTGCCAGATATTTTGAGCATCGCACCAGATATGGGCATGGCGGGCCGAGACATCGTCGCCGACGTCGGTAATATCGCCCTCACCAGTGGCCAGCGCGCCAATCTCAACACCCTGCTCACTCGGCTGAATCCAGCGCGGGGCGCTCACGACAAAACTGTTTTGTACGCGCAGCAAGCCCAAGGGGTGCGCCGGGGCGGGTTCGCGTTCGCCCGCGGTCATCGACATGCCAAGCGAACGCGGCGTGGAGGTGCCTCCGCCACAGGTCGCGTGCGCGTAGTCGATGGCATAGTTCACCGAGGACCGCACATCCGCCGAACAACCGACGGCGACAAACAGCACCAGCACGGCCTCGGCGCGCTCGGCGGGCATGAGTTCCGCCGCCTGGGACAGGCGATCGAGCGCGTTGCGATAGAGATTCGTGTCCTGGTGGCACTCTTCGAGCGCGCGTACCATCGGTTCACCTGCAGGACCGCACACCATATTGATCACAGCCGTGGAGTCCATGGGATTTCGCTGGCGCAGGGCCAGTTGCGACATAATGCGCGCAGCCGAGGTACCGTATTCGGCAAAGTAGCGCTGCTGAAGCGTGCCGACCGGCGCGCGAACGATAAAGCGGGAAACCCAAGAGCGATCGGCGGCCCGGCTCTGCGGGCTGCGGCCGTCGGCGAGCGGACGGGACGAAAGCACCAAGCCGCACAGCTCGATATGGCTCAGATGCGCCGCGCGCTTAAAGATGTCAAACATGGCCCCGCATGGGGTGAGCTCAACTTGAGATGCCATGACCTAGGCCTCCTTGGTCGTAGAAATAGAATCGGACGATACTTCGACAGGTCCGCCAAAAGTACGGGCAGCTGCGGCTCCACCGGCAAGCGGAGTCGCCATCTGGACTTTTGTGCGTCGCGGTGCCGAAACGGGAAGTTCAAAGGCAAAGCCCATCGCAAGCAAAAACCACGTAAGCGTATAGGTTGCAACCAGAGCGGCAACAAGGCCGCCCATCACGGCGCGTTGGGAAAATACGCTACATGCAGCCACAACCAGCACCGGAACCTCGCAGGCGGAAAGCGCAAGCACACCCTGCAGGAAGCCCGAGCGCCGATCGCGCGCAAGTGCCCCCGCGGCAACGCCGGCTATGCCTGGCAGCGCCAACGCCAGTGCGGCAATAATACCCGGTAGCAACCCAAACCACACGAGCGATCCCAAAGTCGCCGTCACGCGAGCGCCCGACGCCAGCAGCGCGGCCGAAACCACGACCACAGCCCAAACCACGCCACAGACGACCGTCGCGCCGGCCATCAGCGCGCGACGAACCGCGCGGCCGGACGCATCCATGGGGCACGGCGTGAGCGGCTCGCCGCGGAGCGAACGACCGACATTTTGCGCATAGTGGTCACAAAACGCCGAGAGCGCCGCCTCGACCGCCGCCGGCTCGGGACGATCTTTTTGATGGCTGGACAGACAGGCCATCACCACGTCGAACAGCTGGGCATCGACAAACGCCAGCGCATCGCGTAGCTCTTCGGAATCCGGCTCAAGCCCTAGCTGCTGGGCCTGCTCGGCCGCGGCGAGCGCCACATCGGGCTCACGACGAAGCAGCTGAGTCAAATCACAACCGGGCGCATGGGCACCAATGGGATAGTCGGGCCGTGTGTCCATCTTGAGACGGTAGGGGCTGGCAATGTCGCGCGTCTTTTTGCGCGAACCCGAGGTGCCCGAAGTGCTCGGCGCGGCTTCGTATGGCGCGACGCCGGCAATGAGCTCGTAAACCGTGCTTGCCGCGGCATAGACGTCAATCGCCGGCGACATACGCAAAGCGCGCAGGTCGGGAATATCGTCGGTGAGCATCTCGGGCGGGGCATAGGCAACCGTCGCGCGACGCAGCGTGGCATAGCGCTCCGTAAACGAAGCCTTGCCGCCGGTACCGGCCACGGCCGACGCAGGCTCGAGCGCCAGCGACGAGCCAAAGTCGATCAGGCACAGGTCAAAGGTGCCCTCGGCAAGCTGCCGGTCAAGCGACAGGCGCGCCGTACGCACCATAATATTAGCGGGCGAGATATCGCGATGGACAAAGCCCTCGCCCACCAGGCTCATACGGCAGAGCAGATCGAACAGGTCGCGACCCAGACGCGCCGCCACAAGCGGCGACAGGCGTCCGGCATCGTCCACGGCGAGTCGCGAACGCAAGCGGGCAAGTGTCTCGCCCTCGACCCATTCCATGACAATTGCAGGCACACCGTCGACCTCGCCCCAGCCATAGAGGCGGGGAAAGCCCTTAAGGCCCGAAAGGGCGCGATGGCATTCGTATTCCTCGCGAAACGCCGCCTTGAACTTGGCGACCAGCGCCTCGTGAGCGGCATCGTCATCAAACTCATCGCGCGTCGGCAAGATGAGCTGCTTGAGTGCCACTGCCTCGCCTTGGGCGTTGACGGCACGCGTCACGCGGCCGATACCGCCACGGCGCATGGTGGCATCGTCGGCAAACAGCATCGTAAAACGACGCAGATAGGTAGGCAGTTCGTCCTGACCGAGCGCAATGGCCGGCTCAAACCCGTCGACACGCGCCAGGCGCAGGCCGACCATGGGATCGCGACCGAGCGATTGTGGTGTGGTAGATGCAAGATCGGTCATCATAGGGCAAGCGCCGCCACGTTATTGTTGAAGTTACCGAGCGCGACGTCATCATCGCCGTAATGGCCGACCCATTGACATAGGTTGGTGTAACAGCCCCACAGATTGGCATACTGCTGATACCACTTTGACCGGGGCGAGAATGTCTGACGACCGAACTCGGCTCGAATGACAAACATCTCCCCGACCAGGCTGTCGCACGGCCTGGGATCTCCCGTAGAGTTATAGGTCGAGACCACGTCATTGGCACGAGAAACGTAACTGTCGAGCATGTTGTACTTGGTCACAAGCCAACTGTGAACGCCCTCTTCCTCAGCAGCGGAAAGGCCACCGGAGTTTGCATCGTTGTCAGTGTTGCCGCCCGTCGAGCCGCCGTTTCCAGACCCTCCGGTAGAGGAACCCGCCCCAGAGCCGCCGCCCGAACTCGATGAATCCGAGCCGGAGCCAGAAGTATCCGAGCTACCGGGCTTTCCGGACTGCTGGGCGTCCTGCTCCTTCTGCTGCTCGACCTTATTCACCGTTGCCGCCACGCTATTGTTGGACAACCGATCGATGATCTTGGTGTTGGTGAGCACGATGGTTTTGCCATTGGCAAGCGTGACTTCGTTGTCCGGGGCCGCGGCGCCGTCCGCATCGTCGGTGCCAAACACAATATGCGCGACCACACTTGCCCAAGCATATCCAGTCGTGGTACCCAGATCACTTTTGACCTCATGCCCCACGCGCGGTTCGCGTGCGGCATGCGCCTGCATCATGGACGGCACGGTCATACCATAGGCAGAAACGCCAGCTATGACCAGCACCAGCGAGCAAGACAGCAGCGCGTACGCCCGCGGCGCCAATCCCAGTCGGCGTCACATGCGCACCGCGGCGCCGCGCTTTGTCTGAGTGCCACCGGGCCGCATGCGTTCTCCTCCAACAAAAACACGCCGCTCAGAAGCGGCGCATTCATTCAAATCCATATTTGAGTGTATCAGCGAACCCAAAAGGTTGCAATGGGCAAATTAAGGATGTGAGCGGAAGCACCCATGCGATAAGCGGATACGAAGCATCTTTGTTGCACAACAAACTCACAGTCGCACGGGGAAATTATGACTACCCCGTGCGTCGCGAGGAAAACATACGGCAGGAGCAGGCTCGCCGCCTAAATCGCGCGACGGGCCTCGATGGCGCGGCCAAGCGTAAGCTCGTCGGCATACTCCAAGTCGCCGCCCACGGGAAGGCCGCTTGCCAGACGCGACACCTCGACGCCCAACGGCTTGATGGTACGGGCCAGATAGCTCGCCGTGGTCTCGCCCTCAATATTGGGGTTGGTGGCGATGATGACCTCATGGATATCCTCGTGGCCCAGACGCGCCAGCAGCTCGCGGATGTGCAACTGCTCGGGACCAATCTTGTCCATGGGGCTGATCACGCCGCCCAGCACATGGTACAGACCATGGTAGCTGCCCGTGCGCTCGATTGCCTGGACGTCGCGCGGCTCGCCCACCACGCAAATGCGAGTGGTATCGCGCATCGGGTCCTGGCAGATGGAGCACTCGTCGGCCGTGGCGTAGTTAAAGCAACGGCTGCAAAAGTGGACCTCCTGCTTGACCTCCAGGATGGCCTCGGCCAGGCGGCGGGCCTCCTCGGCGTCGGCCTCGAGCAGGTAATAGGCGATGCGCTGGGCCGACTTGGGACCAATGCCCGGCAGACGGCCCAGCTCATCGAGCAGTTTTTGCAGGCTGTGATTCGCACTCATATATATGCGTGTCTTAGAACGGCATGCCCGGGATGTTGAGGCCGCCGGTGATGGCGCCCATCTGCTTGTTGGCGAGCTCGTTGACGCCGCGGACGGCCTCGTTGACGGCAGCCATGATCATGTCCTGCAGCATATCGACGTCCTCGGGATCGAGGGCATCGGGATCGATGGTGAGGTTGACGAGCTCCATCTCGCCGTTAACGGTCACCTTGACCATGCCGCCGCCGGCAGAGGCGTCGACGGTCTGGGACTTGAGGTTCTCCTGCGCGGCGGCAAGCTGCTCCTGCATCTTGCGAGCCTGCTTCATCATCTGCTGCATGTTCATACCGGCCATGATGGCTCCTTTACGTGCGGCCGCGCGACAAGCTGCAAGGGCAGCCGGAGCACGGCGGGACTTTCAAACTCAAAAATCGTACCACGGCGCGGGGCAAGCAAGCGGGGCGGACACGCTACCTCAGTCGATATACATGTCCTGGAGCGTGATGCGCCCCCAAGATTATGCAAAGTTGAATAAATCGCATCTGCATAATATTGAAAGCTAAATCTCGTAGAACCGGAATCCGACATTTAATGCGTACCACTAAATGGCTAAATGCCGAGCCACTACTCGAGGCGGCACGCATGACGGCGGGGTATAATTTGATTGCCATAGATAGCAATTTGGAGGTGCCCCATGAACGCCCCCGACGCGCTCCAAAACATCCGCTCAAAACACCCCGTTGCATATTTGGTTCTCTATCTCTTTGTCGGCTGGGCATTGCTGGTTGTCATCACCCATACTATAGCCTTTGGAGCAGAACTGCTGATAGCCAACTCGGACCAGCCCACCGTCAAATGGGAAGCGACCGATGAGTGCACCGATGGAACCCGAACCATTTACTACAACAGCCCGTCCCTCTACCAAGAGTTCAAGGTCAAGATAAAGGACTCCAAGATTGTCGATGCCGAACTAGGCGCTTTCTTGACAATCGGGGCAACCCTCAACGCCGAGCAAGTCGAGTACACGGACAGCTATGCGGCGTATCGTATCGACCTCAGCATCCTAGGCCGACCGTCACGCACCTGTCTGCTCGAATGCGATATACGCGGCACCACGTTGCACATGTCCGAAATACAGATGTGCCCGGGCAAGGGGTTC
>URTW01000028.1 GCA_900550815.1 uncultured Collinsella sp. | reverse complement strand
CGATGAGCGGCTCACCGCAAAACAACATCCGCGCCTTGTCGCAACCCATGCGCGACGACAGCCCGCCCGCCTGGACGACGCAAGAAAGATCGGCTCGTCTTACGGTAGTCATACGGCAAACCACCCCCATCGGCACATTCAAAACCCGGTGCACGAAGCTAAATACCGCTGCCGAAATAGCGGCGCTACGAAAAGCTCGTGCAAAAACAAAACAGCGCCTTTGCGGCACGCAGCAAGACCGCGAGCACAAAAGCGCTGGTAGCGTGTGGCGGGAACGTATGTGAATCGAACACATCCAAGACGTTTTGCACGCCTCGCAACGGTTTTGAGGACCGCGGAGCCCACCGGAGCCCATCCGTTCCCAAGTGCGGCGGTATTTTACCAAACCGAACAGGCCCCATCCCAAAAAGACGAGCAAGAAGTTGCGGTGGAATAGATCCTGGTTTGGCGTTAGATGCCGAAAACAGGAACTATTTCACCGCAACTGAGGAGGCGGGGGCGGGTGCCCGGCCTAGCGTAGGGAGCGCAGGCCGCCGGCATCCTTGTCGAGAATCGTGAAGCGCACGGCATCCAGGTGTTCCAAGATGCTGATGGCGCGTTTGCGCGACACACCAAGGGCCTCGCGCAGCACGCTCGTGGTAGCAGCGCCACCGGCTGCCTCAATGGCAGCGGCAACAAGCTCACGCGCATGGGCCTCGGCGGCAGCGGACAGGGCCACATCGCGCTCGACCTTCACGATTGAGCGGTTGAGCGAAAGCTCGCGCAGGGCACGCGTCATGGTGTCGCGACCGAGCTGCAGCTGTTCACCCACCTCGGGTAACGTCGGCGCATCGAGGCCGGCCTCGTCCAGCAAGGCAACGATACACTCGCAGGCCTCGCGCACCACACGCACAGCGGCAGCTGCAGAGTGTGGGTCGAACACCTCGGCGCCTTCGGCAGCACAAACGCCGCGCGAGCAGCCCTCGGCAATCAGAGCCGCGGCAACGTCTTCATCAGCAGCAGGCCACGCAGCATGGGCAACGGCGCCGGGCGTAAAGCCCGTCTCCTTGGGAGCCGCCGCGTGCATGGCTGACAAAGTCGCCGCCAGCGCATCCATCGCGGCGTCGAGCGCGGAAGCATCTGCATACAGCGAGCCATCCGAGCCAGCTAGCGCGCGAGCAGCGCCCTTCGCCACCAACCCGCGCAGTGCGGCATCGACCTCGCCGATACCAAGATCCAAAGCCTCGGCAACATCAATCGCCGCAACCGGCAGCGTCTGCAGCGCCAACCAAGCGCCCACACCGCCCGCGATATCGCCGGACTCGAGCGCCGCGTACAGCGCACGCTCCCCTTCAACAAGCTCGCGCGAGCGACGGCAGCGCGAAAGCAGCACGCGCCCGCCGCCAATAAGCATGACCGGCGAATAGGACAGCACCACGACATGGTCGCCGGCGCGCAGCGGCAACGGATCCTCCAAGCGTACCTGCACAACTCGCGTCTCGCCCACCGCCATGGGAACCTCGCCCTCCATGAGCATAATGCGGCCGACAACCTCGGCCGTACCCGCCATCACGTGCACGCGCGCGCCCGACTCGAGCACACGCGGCTTAGCTCCCTCGCGACCCAAATACGTAAACGTCATCATAAAGCGCAGCGTCTGGCCAAAACGGCCTTCCACACCGAGCATCTCGCCGCGATCGAGCGAAGCGGCACCGTCGCCCACCAGGTTGAGTGCCACGCGCTGACCGGGCAACGCCCGCTGCGTGTCACCATGAACCTGAATCCCGCGCACACGACAGACCGTGCGCGACGGCAGCGCGACCAGCTCATCACCCACCGCACCCGGCGCGTCGTGCAGCGTACCCGTCACGACGGTGCCGGCACCCTTGATCGTAAAGCAGCGATCGATCGGCAGGCGCGGCGCGGCGTCGGTTCGCTCGGCGCGATCGCGACAGGCAGCCCACCAGGCCTCCACGCACTCGTCGAGCGCGGCAAGCAGCGCATCATTCCCCTCGCCCGTCTTAGACGACACGGGAACGATCGGCGCGTCCGCAAACACGGTACCCGACAAAAAATCATCGACGTCGAGCTCGGCAAGCTCGGTCATCTCGGCATCGGCCAGGTCACACATCGTCAGCGCGACCACCATATGCGTGACACCCAGCAGCTCCAGCACGTGCACGTGCTCGCGGGTCTGCGGCATCACGCCTTCGACGGCCGATACCACCAACACGGCAACGTCGATGCCCGTGGCACCCTGCACCATGGCGCGCAAGTAATGTGCATGGCCCGGCACGTCAACCAGGCCCACGATCTTGCCACTCGGCAGCGCCAGCTCACCAAAGCCAAGCTCAACCGTCATGCCGCGACGACGCTCAACTTCCAGGCGGTCGGGGGTTTTACCCGTCAGCGCCTCGATGAGCGCCGACTTACCGTGGTCGACGTGCCCCGCCGTACCTACGATAACGGGACACTCCACCAGCGCTTGAACCTCACTCATCGAGCAATCGCCTTCTCAACGCATGCGGCAAGCGTCGACGCCGCTGTCTCGATATCGCGGTCGCCCACGAGTGTGCGCACATCAAACAAAATGCGATCGTGCGAGGTTCGCGTGACAACCGGCGTGTCGAAGTCCTGGACAAGCGAGCGCTTGAGCGCGTCGACCGTCAGGCGCTCGTCAACAAGACGCACGGCAACGCACATCGTGGGCAGCTCCACGGTAGGCAGCGAGCCGCCACCGGGGGTCGACGATTCTTCGACAATCTCCAACTCAACGGCACACGGGCAGCCAGCCTTATCGAGGCCCGCCACCATCAGCTCGCGCAGCTTGCGTGCGCGGCGCTCCAGATGAGCCTGCGGAAGCGTGAGCATGCTGAGCACCGGAATATCGCGATGGGCAACATCGGCGCCGTCCATGTAGATTCGCAGCGTAGCCTCGAGCGCCGACAGAGCCAGTTTGCCCGGACGCAGAGCGCGCATGAGCGGATGTGCGCCGCAGGCCTGGACCAGTTCGCGACGGCCCATGATAATGCCCGCCTGTGCGGCACCGAGCAATTTATCGCCCGAGCATGACACCAGATCGAGCCCTGCCGAAACAGAAGCCGGCGTAGTCTCTTCGCCGCCGCGCACCAAGATGTCGTCAGGCAACAGTGCCCCCGAGCCCTGGTCCTCATAGAACAGCAGGCCGTGCTTATGGGCCAGCGCGGCGAGCTCCTTTGAGCTCACTTCCTCGTGAAAACCCTCGATGCGATAGTTGGAAGGATGAACCTTCAAGATCATGGCCGTTTCGGGCGTGATGGCGCGCTCGTAGTCGCCCAGATGCGTGCGGTTGGTGGCGCCGACCTCGACGAGTTTGGCGCCCGAAGCCGCCATGACCTCGGGGATGCGGAAGCTGCCGCCGATCTCGACAAGCTCGCCGCGGCTGACGATAACCTCTTTGCCCGCGGCATGAGTCGCCAGCACCAGCAGCACCGCGGCGGCATTGTTGTTGACGACCAGCGCATCCTCGGCACCGGTGAGTGAGCGGATCAGTTGCGCGGCATGCTCCTTGCGCGACCCGCGCGAGCAGGTGTCGACGCTGTACTCGAGCGTGCTATACCCGCGCGCAACCTCGGCCACGGCCTTGGCGGCCGATTCCGCGAGCGGGGCGCGACCCAGATTGGTATGGATAACGACACCCGTGGCGTTGACGGCAGGACGCAAGCTCGGCAGCGCGGAGCGATGCGCACGCCACTCGATGGCCGATGCCAGCTCGCGCTTGGAGCGCGGATCGGCACCGGCACGAATCGCGGCGCGCTCCTCGTCGAGCTCGGCCGTGACGGCGGCATGCACCACCGCGTCGCAGGTCTCCCCCGCTGCCTTCACCACCGGCCACTCGGCAAGCAGCTCGTTGACGGAAGGAATGGCGCGCAGACGGGCGCGCACCTCATCGGACATGTTCTGGCTATCGCTCATGTGCGGCCTTTCAAAAGAAACGTGGATCAGTCGAATACATCAGCTGAGTCAATTACTCGTCATTATCCTCGCGCTCCGTGATCTTTTCCACGCGAACAGCATTTTCCTGAGTGAGCGCGGCACCCGTCAACGGGTCCCAGCGCCGCGGCGTGTGGTCGAGCGGCCCGACGCCCAGGGCCTGCCGGCCACCACCCTCAGCACCGAATGCGCGTCCGCCGGGAGCGGCCGAGGTGAAGATGCACGCCGGGTGCAGATAGGGCGTCGTCTCCACGCGCACGCGGTCGCGGCCCATATCGCTCACGAGTTCGACGACCTCGCCGTCGGCGATGCCCATGCGCGCAGCAGCATCGGCATTCATCTGCACGGCGTCCAAGTCCGACCCCGCCTCGGCGGCACCGGCCGCCGCGAGTCTGCGCGATGTATGGGACTCAAAGGGACGGTTGCCGCTAATGAGGCGAAACATCCCCGGGCCGGGCTCCACCATGGGAGCGATCCAGTTGGGTACACGACCCAGACCGGCTCGCTCCCACACGTCGCTTGCCAGCGCAATCCTGCCGCCATCCAGGGGAATCGCCGGCTCGCCCGTACGCGACGGCAACGCAACCCCCGTGTCGGCCCAGCCGCGTACCTTGAGCTCGTCCAGATTGATCCCAAAAGGCGCCACCTGGGCAGCCGCCAGATCGTCAGACGTAAACCGAAAGTACTCGCCCACGCCGCAGGCCTGCGCCAGACCGGCAAAGATCTCACGCCCCGGCCTCGTGTCATCATGCAAGACTGGCAGCACGGCGTTTCGGTAGAACACACGCGCATCGTTAGCGCCCATCACTGTGCCCACGCCGCGGTCGGCCTCCAGATACGTAACATCGGGCAGCACGAAATCGGAAGCGCGCGCCGTCTCGGACCAGCGAATATCAATTGTCACGAGCAAGTCGAGCTGCTGCAAAATGCCCAACCAAGCTTGCGCATTGCCATAGCCCGCGCCGGGATTGCTGGCGTAAACGATCAGCCCGCGCAGGTCCCCGGTAAGAATCGACTGACCGATGGTCGTGCACAGACCGCGCACCGGATCGACGAGCGGATAACGCTCGGAACCCAACTTGGGCACACGCGGCACCGGCGGCGTCGCAAAGCGTGCAGGGTCCAAGTCGCCCAGCGCGAGCGGGGTCGGCGGGTTGAGCGCACCGACCACATGCCCCAGGCAGCCCAACAGCACATCGACCAGGCAGATAGCGCGCGCTGTTTGGGTGCTATTGGCATACGCGATACCGATGCCACCATGAAAGCCCGCATCCACCACAGCGGCAGGCGCGGCGGCAGCGAGATCGCGCGCCGTGGCGACAATCTCTGCGGCTGGCACGTCGCACATCGACTCGGCCCACTCAAGCGTCCAAGCGCTGGCCGCCTGCGCCAGCTCGTCAAAGCCCGTGGTATAGCGGGCAACAAACTCGCGGTCGTATAAGTCCTCGGCAATGAGCACATGCGCAATGCCCAGCAGCAAGGCCAGGTCGCAGCCCGGGCGCACGCGAAGCCAGCGGTCGGCAAGCGCAGCCGAGCCGCTGCGCCGGGGGTCGACCACGATAATCTTCGCCCCACGGCGACGGGCATCGGTGAGCGCATCAACGGCCCCCATCGTCGACGAATCGACAATGGAACGCCCCAAATACATGATGCAATCGGTGTGCGCCAGGTCGGAGGCGGGGCTGTAGCCCAGGCTGTGCTCCCAACCGGTAAGCCGGCTTACCTCGCAGGCACCGTCGGCACCGTACACGTGGGGCGAGCCCAGCGCATGCATAAAACGATAGGCCCAGTAGCGGTCGAACGTGGGGACGCCGAGCGTCATGCCCAGTGCACGAGGCCCGCGCTCGTCAACAATCTCCCCAAGGCGCGCTGCAATCTGCGCGAACGCCTCGTCCCAGCTCACGGCATCGAATCCCGAGCCATCCCGACGGCGACGCATAGGGTGCAAAATGCGGTCGCGCTCGTCAAACGGCATTGCCAGACGATGCCGTCCGCGGGCGCATAGGGCTCGCGCCGCGCACGGGTGCCCCGGCACCGGCAACTCGGCCACCACGCGACCGTCCTCAACGCGTGCCGCAAAGGCGCAATCGGCATAGCATCCCCCGCATGTGGTCACCACGGCGCGACCGTCGCGCTTCACAGCAGATGTCATCTCGATTACCCCTTTCATCAGCCAAACACAACAGGCCAAAAGCCCGGCAACGAGCCCCAGACCCAAAAAGCCTCCCGCACGGCAACGCCCCGCGGGAGGCCCAACATCAAACAGACGGTACCTTACGCCTCGGACTTCTTAGCGTAGATAAACCAGTAGCCGAGCGCGATCAGAACCGCGCCGCCCACGATGTTGCCCAGCGTGGCGGCGGACAAGTTAAACGCAATGCCCGCAGCGTTGAGGGCATCGGCGCCGGCGACCTTGGCACCGTAGCCGCATGCGTGCATCACGGCACCCATGGGCAAAAAGTACATGTTGGCGACGCAGTGCTCAAAACCGCAGGCCACAAAGGCGGCGATGGGCAGCAAAATGCCCACGACCTTATCGACCACGGTCTTGCCTGCGGTACCGATCCACACGGCAAGGCACACAAAGATGTTGCACAGGATGCCGCGGAAGAAGATCGTCACCCAGTCGATCGTCACCTTGCCGGCGGCGACGCTCACCATGGAGTTGGCGACCGCCTCGCCGTTGAGCTTATAGATGCCGGCCATGTACACAAAAACGCCGATGAACAAGGAACCGACAAACATGCCGACCCACACGCCGCCCCAAGCCTTGAGCATCTGAGCCAGGGTGATCTTTTTGCTCTTGAGCGCGCAGACCATAAGCGAGTTGCCGGTGAACAGCTCAGCACCGCACACCAGCACCAGCACCAGGCCCAGGCAAAAGCACAGGCCGCCCACGACGCGCTGGGCGCCCCAGCCCAGCGTGCTATCGCTCAAGAACACGGTAAAGAACAGGCCGCCGAAGGCAATGAACGCGCCGGCGAACATCGCCAAAACAAAGGCCTTAGCGACCGGCAGGTTAGCCTTGGTCACGCCGGCGGCCTCGGTCTTGGCCTCGATCGCGGCGGGCGCAAGGCAATCGGGAGCGGGGTACTCCGCCTTGGAATCTGCCATGTCAATCACTTCTTTCCTAATCAGCAGGGACAAGCGCTCCTATTGCTCTTGTCCCAAGCGGACAAAGTGGGAAAAGTCGTTGGCGGCCACGGCGTCGTACACGGCGTCGACGGCGTCAAAGACCTCCGGGGACATAGGGTTGTAAAACTCCGTATCGCCCGGCTGAATCCCTATGAAGACGATATCTTCGCACGATTGCTCGATTTCCTCGATCAGAATCGACAAAGGGAGCGAATGCGTGGTGAACATCGACTTGCGGGCCACATCGCGCTTATCGAGCAGGCGGATAGACCCGACGGGCAGCGCCATGTCGGCGGCATCGACCAAGACCAGGCGAGGTGGACGCTCGCGCTTGACCTCGATGATGTCGTCCTCGGGCGTTTGGCCTCCGTCGATGGTGTACCAACCGGCGATGGGTGCGGCTTCCATCTTTTTGGAGTGCTCGGGGCCGGCGGCATCGTCGGCACGCAGTACGCTTCCCGCCGTGAGCACGATACCCGAATACGGGGCGCCGTTCACACGTCCATCCACAACGCGACCCATTACTGCAACCTTCCCGTCAGGTTCTCGCCCGACACATCGCGCACGCGCTCAACCAGATCGCGGAACTTCATCAGAAACGCGACCTGCTGGGCATGCAGGCCAAAGTCGTCGTCGAACACCGAGATGCCAGCCTTGGCCGAGCCGCGAAAACCGCGCTCGTCGAGCAGCGTGTCGCAGGCCTCGAGCAGCGACGGCACCGCCGCCTTGTCAAGCTGGCACTCGCCAAAGGAGCGGATGGCCTCGAACTTGGTCTTGGCCTCCCCCTCCGGCAGCGCATCGACGAGCGAATAGAAGACATCCACCGTCACCGACAGGCGCGGCTCAAAGCAATCGAGCACGCCGGTGTGGTGGCCCACGGCGAGCGTGTAGTACAGCACGTCGCAGGCCTCCTGGGGAACGTCTTCCTCGGTCTCCACAAACTTACGCGTGAGCTCGTAGAAGACCACCTGGTCGGGCGCATGGCCCAGGCAGGAGTCGGCGACGCCCTCGGCGGCCTCGTCGCTTGCGCGCGAGGCATCGCCAAAGGAGCCGCCGAGCATACCGGGGCCCGCAAAGTAACCAGAGCGGTCCGTGAGCTCCATCTAGCGACCTCCGGCCAGCACCAGATCCTGAAGCGCCGAGTACACCTCGACGCGGCGCGGATCGTCCTGCTTGTCGATGAGCAGCGCCATGGCACCTCGGATATCACCCTTGGGCTCGCCCTCGAGCGTATCCATAAACTCATTGGCCAGGTCGCGGCCGTAACGGTAGCCGCTCATGGCGCGAGCCTCGCGCTCGATGGCAACGCGCAGCTTGTACGGCACGCCAGGGTGCAGGATATCGGCCTGCTCGCCGGCGGCCTCCACCGTGGTCTCGGCATGGAGCTTTTGGTCCAGCAGGCCAAGTGCCATGGCAAAGCCGTAGATGGTCTGCGCGGGGCTGGGCGGGCAGCCGGGGATGTAGCCATCGACCGGCAGAATCTTATCCGTGCCGCCCCAGACGCAGTAGTTGTCGTAGAAGATGCCGCCGGTGCAGCCGCAAGCGCCATAGGACACCACGATCTTGGGATCGGGTGCGGCCTCAAAGGCGCGCAGGGCCGGCATGCGCATGGCACGCGTCACGGCACCGGTGTACAGCAGCACATCGGCGTGACGGGGCGAGGGCACGACCTTGATGCCGAAGCGCTCGACGTCGAAGACGGGCGTGATGGAACCGAAGATCTCGATCTCGCAGCCGTTGCAGCCGCCGCAGTCAACGCGGTAGACGTACACCGAGCGCTTAATCTTCTTAAGAAGGGTCGCCTTGGCCTTCTCGATGCTCTCGTCGAGCTCGATCTTGGTCGGGCGGTACTGGAGCCGCTCGGGCAAAAGCGTGGGTTCGGCCATGGTTACTCCTCCTTCGTTTCAAAATCCATGATGATGCCCTCGACCGGCGCCGGACCGGCGGGGATCTCGGGCGCATCGGGGTTGAGCTCGCGGTCGATATACTCCGGGTTCACGCCGTGGCCGCCCAGATACTCCATGCCGGGGCCCTGGGGCTCACCGGACGCAAGCGTCTCGTTGGCAGCCATGCCGGCAGCGTTGCCGGTCTTTACGGCCGAGGCGGCGCGCAGGGCGTCGAGCTCGCGCTTGCACTCCTGGCACATACCGACGGTACGGGCGGCCTGCTCGGCCTCCATGCCGCCGGTCTTTTGCAGCAGGCGCTTGGCGTAGTCGATCTCCTTGTGCGGGGCAAACGGCTTGCCGCAGCGCGAGCAGTGCTCGAGCGTGTAGACGCTCTTGCTAGTGAGGTCGTCCTTGCTCATGACGGCCAGCTCAAACTCCTCGGTGAGCTTGATGGCCTCCATGGGGCAGGCTTCCTCGCAGCGGCCGCAAAAGATGCAGCGGCCGTAGTCGATCGACCAGGTGATGGTATCGGCCGCAAGGTCGGTGTCCATGCGAATGGCATCGGCCGGGCACGCCACGCCGCAGGCACCGCAGGCGATGCAGAGCTCGGCATTGTGCTCGGGCTTGCCGCGCATGTCCTTGTTGGTGGGGAACGGCGCAAACGGGTACTTGACCGTCGCGTCGCCGGCCTTGGCGTTAACCTTCCAAAGCTTCAGCATATTAGAGCGCCTCCTCATCGAGCGGGGCGGCCATGGTGCCCTCGCCCGCAAGCGGCGACTTGTCGCGCCAGACGTTTTCGAACTGCTCCTTGTCGAGCACGTGGTCGCGCTTGGCGGCGACATCGGTCACCGTCACGCGGTCGGTGCAGGAGTAGCACGGGTCGAGCGAACCGACGATCAGCGCAGCGTCGCCCACGGTGTTGCCGCGGAACATGTAGCGCAGGACCGGCCAGTTGCTGTACGTGGCGGCCTTGGCGCGCCAGCGGTAGCACTTCTGGTTATTGCCGAGCATGGCCCAGTGCACGTCCTCGCCGCGCGGCGCCTCGGTGGCGCCGATGGCGTACTTGTGCGGGGTGTACTCCCAATCCGTGGTGAGGATGGGGCCCGACGGGCAGTTCTCGAGCATGGTCTCGATCATGTCGATCGAATCGTAGACCTCCTGGATACGCACGGCGGTACGGCCGAAGGCGTCGCAGGTGTCGGCCGTGGCGGCGTGCATCTTTTGGACGTCCGGATCGGCGTAGCCGTCGAAGGGATGGTCAAAGCGCACGTCGCGGGCATAGCCCGAGCCACGCATGAGCGGGCCGACCGGCGAGAAGTCGCGTGCGATCTTGCGGTCCAAGATGCCGATGGCGCTCGTACGCTCGATAAAGTTGGGCGTGGAGAGCAGCACGTCGACGAGCTCATGAACCTCGGAGCGCAGCTGGTGGATGGTCGTGAGCGTGGAGAGCTTCTGCTCGGCCAAAATGTCGCGACGCACGCCGCCGATCACGTTGAGGCCGTAGGTCTTGCGGTGACCGGAGAGTTTCTCGGCCAGGTCCATGGACTTCTCGCGAACGCGGAAGAACTGCTGGAAGCCGGAGTCGAAGCCGGTGTAGTGCGACGCCAGGCGAATGTTGAGCAGATGCGAGTGCAGGCGCTCGACCTCGAGCATGATAGCGCGGATGTACAGGGCGCGCGGCGGGACATGGATGCCCTGAGCGCGCTCGACGGCCTCGGCGTAGGCCACCGAGTGGGCGCAGCCGCAGATGCCGCAGATGCGGTCGGCGAGGAACGTCACGGCGGCATAGTTCAGGCGCGGCTCGGCGACCTTCTCCATACCGCGGTGCACGTAGAACAGACGGTAGTCGGCGTCGACGCTCGTCTCACCTTCAACGAACAGGCGGAAGTGGCCGGGCTCGTCGGAGGTGATGTGCAGCGGTCCCATGGGGACGAGCGTGGTCTCCTTGCCCTTGGTGTCGGCCAGGAATTCGTAGTTTTCCATGTCGCTCGCGGGAGCGGGACGGAAACGGTAGTCCATGGAGTCCTTACGCAGCGGGTACAGTCCGCTGGGCCAGTCATCGGGAAGCACCAGGCGGCGACGGTCAGGCAGACCCTCGGGGATCAGGCCGAACATGTCGCGCAGCTCGCGCTCGCCCCACACGCAGGCGGGGACGAACGGCGTCACGGACGGGAACGTCATCTTGGCGGGATCGACCTCGGTGCGCACGGTCACCCAGCCGGGATCCTCCCCCTCCATGGAGATGACGTAGTACACGGCGTAACGGCCGCACAGGCTGCGCTCATCGTTGCCGATAATCACGGGAATCCAGCCGTAGCGCTCGTAGTACAGGTAGTGGACGGCCTCGGGCAGCTTGTCCTGCTTGACGGTAATCGTCAGCTGGTCCTCGCACTGCCACTCGACCTTCTCGATGCAGCCCGGAACGGCGCGGCGCAGGGCCTCGACATGGCTCTCGCAGCGACGGGCATACACCTTGTTCTCAGTTTCAATCATTCGTTACTCCACCTCGCTCTGAGCGGTCTCGGTACCGAACACAGCGCGGTACATCGGCGTCGCATGAAGGTCCTCGGTGCTCTGCTCGAGCACAATGCCGGTCGCGGTCTCCACACCGTGCACGAGGGGCAGCGGGGTGGCGATGCCAAACCACAAGATCATGACAGCCAGGATGATTTCGGGGATAAGCATGAGCACCGGGGCCTCATGCTTATCCATGCCCTGGGGCGCATGACCGAATACCGACTTGAGTGCGATGCGGGTGAGCGCGGATATGGCCACGGTAAGACCGAGGGCGACCACGACGACCAGCCACATGGGACCGGCGGTAACACCGGCGACAAAAGTCAGGAACTCGGAGATAAACATGCCAAAGGGCGGGAAGGCACCAAGACCGAGCAGCGCCAGGACGGCGAGCGCGGCGGTTGCGGGGGCAACCTCGACGACACCCTGGAGCTTGGCCAGGCTACGCGTGCCAAAGGCGTGCTGAATGTTGCCGGACACGCAGAAGGCAAGCGTCTTGGTAAAGCCGTGGAACACGCAGTGCAGCAGGGCCGCGGCGATACCCAGCGGGCCACCGATACCCAGGCACAGGGCGATAACGCCCACGTTCTCCACAGACGAGTACGCAAAGCGGCGCTTGAGGTCGTCCTGGCGGAACATAGAAAGTGCCGCCACCAAAATGGACAGCGTGCCGACGATCAACAGCAAAAGCTGCGGATACTCGGCGCCCACGGCCTGGATAGTAAAGCCGTAGAAGCGCATGATCACAAGCATGGCGCACTTAAGCAGCACGCCCGAGAGCAGGGCCGAGACAGGGCTCGGGGCCTGGGAGTGAGCATCGGGCAGCCAAGTGTGCATGGGGAACAGGCCGGCCTTGGTGCCAAAGCCGATCACGATAAACGCAAAGGCGAGGCGCATGAGCGTCGGGTCGGACTGGTCGGCATACGGCAGCACGCACGACAGGAATGCGGCCTCGTGGGCGTTGGGAATCACGTCGGCGGCGTTGGCGTAGATCAGCAGCGTACCGAACAGGCCAAAGGCCACGCCGGCGGTGCAGACCATCGCATACTTCCAAGAAGCCTCGAGGGCCGTCTTGTTCTTGTAGATACCCACGAGGAACACGGTGGAAAGCGTGGTTGCCTCCACGGCGGCCCACGTGAGGATCATGTTGTTGGACAGGCACGCGAGCAGCATGGTGAACACAAACAGGCTAAACAGCGCAAAATACTGCTTGGCGCGCTCGGCGGGCATGGAGCCCTCCTCGATATCGGCCTTTACATAGGGCAGCGAGAACAGCCCCGTAAGAAAACCGATAAAGCCGATGAGCAGCACAAAGATGGCGCCCAGCGAATCGAGGTGGAACCACAGGCCAAGAGCGCTCGCGGTGTCGCCGCTCATAAGGACGTCACCGGCCGTCACAATCGACAGCACCAGTACGGCTGCGACGGAGACCAGGTTGAGACCGGCAAATACGTTATAGGACGTATTCTTGGGCAAAAACGCCATGACCAGCGAGAACACCAAAGGAGTCGCGAGCAGGGCGAGAATCAACGTTTCCATGGACTACCCCCTCCGCTCGGACAGGTCGCGCGAATCGCGCGAGTGGGAGTCGTCCCAAATGCGACGCACGACGATGGACATGATGATGACGGCAAAGATGGCGTCGGTGGCGATACCAATCTCGATGATCTCGGGAGCGGTGGGGGCCAAAAGCGCGAGCGTCACGTGGCTGCCGTTTTCCATAAGGCAGTATCCAAAGATCTGCTTCATGATGTTGCGCTGCGAGATGATGCAGGTGAGGCCCACAAAGAAGTGAGCGAAGCTAATGGCGAGCGCAGGCGTTGCGACCTCGGCCGTGGGCAGGCTGATCTGCGTCACGACGGCAAAGCAGATCGCGACCTCCACGGCGATGATGCAAATGGCCCACGCGGGCTTAAGGCCGGCCTTGAGCGATGCGTCGCTCGGCTCGCCCATCTTCTTGTACGCACGGTTGAGGATATAAGGGACCAGGACGACCTTGGTGATTAAGGCAGATCTGGCCCTCATAAGCAGAGCCTGCGCAGAGGAGGTGGCACCGTGCGTAGCGAGCAGTCCCACGAGCACCAGCGACTGCACCGCATACCAGTTGATGGCATGTTTGATGTTCTTGGAGACGACCACCATGGTGGACGTGACGATCAGAAGGCCGCCAAGGATGTTGACGATCGAATACCCCATGTCGTTCTACCTCCTAACCGATCCAGCTGGCCGAAAGCGGGCCGCTGACGATAACCATGATGATGAGCACGATGAACACGAACGCCATCGCGCGGGGAAGCGGGGCTCCCGCAGCGACCTCGTCGCTCGGCTCGCCGGGCAGGCAATAGCCCATCCACTTAAGGAACCAGGCAAAGGTGGCGACGGTCTCGGCGACCATGATGCACACGAGCACCAGGATCGCGACGTTACCGGCACCCACAGAAAAGCCGCCGGCAATGATCTGGAACTTCGAGAAGAACGTGTTCATGGGCGGCACGCCGGCAATGGCGAGCGCGGCGACACCAAAGCCCACGCCCGAGATCGGGTACTTCTTTACGATGCCGCGAAGCTTGGGCAGCATACGCGTGCCGAGCGTAAAGGAGAACGAACCGGCGATCAGGAAGAACAGGGTCTTGGCGAACGCGTGGTTAAAGATATGGCACACGGCACCGTCAAAGGCCAGCTGGCTGCCAAAGACCGAAAGGCCCAGACCAAAGAACACATAGGAGAGCTGGGCGATCGTGGAGAAGGCCAGCAGACGCTTCATGTCCTTTTGCGGCAGGTACATAAGGAAACCAAAGAGCATGGTGACCATGGCGTCGATAATGGCAACCCAGCCCACGATCTCGGGAATCTCGCCGGCAGAGACGAGTGCACGCGCGAACACGCACACGCCGACCTTGACCATCGAGGCGCCATGCAGGTAGGCCGAAACAGGCGTCGGTGCCTCCATCGCCGAAGGCAGCCACATCTACATGGGAACCTGTGCGGCCATGGCCCAGGCCGCAAACAGCACGAGCATAAGGACGATAGCCTTGAGCTTGGCGTCGAGGCCGGCAATCGCGGTAATGGCGAAGGTACCGGTATGGGCAAACACGATGGCGGCGCCCAGATACAGGCCGAGCGCACCGATATGCGTAATGATCAGGGCCTTCATGCCGGCCTTCTTGGCCGTAGGCGTCATGAAGTAGCTAATGAGGCCCCAAGAGCACGCACCGGTGATCTCAAAGAACACGAGCTGGCCCAAAAGGGTCGAGCTGTACACAAGGCCGGCCATGGCGCCAATGAAGGTCGCGAGGTACGCGTAGAAGCGACGACGCGGTGCGTCGGGATGCTCACGGTTATTCTCGCTCATATAGGGAATCGAATAGATCACGACAAGCAGGCCGATACCCACAT
>URTW01000027.1 GCA_900550815.1 uncultured Collinsella sp. | reverse complement strand
TACACCGCGACGCGAATGCCCGTGAGCGGATAGCCGGCAATAATACCGTCCTTCATGGTCTCCTGGACGCCCTTGTCCACGGCGGGGATCAGCGAGCGCGGAATACGGCCACCTCCGACCTCGTCCACCAACTCATAGCCATCGCACGTGCCGTCGGGCCCAATGAGCGGCTCAACGCGCAGCCAGCAGTCGCCATACTGACCGGCACCGCCTGTCTGCTTCTTGTGGCGGCCCTGGGCACTTGCCGTGCGGCGAATGGTCTCACGATACGGAATACGGATCGGCACGCTCTTGGCAACGACCTTGGTGCGGTCCTCCAGACGGTTGAGCAGCACCGAAACCTGCGCCTCACCAACGGCGGAGATAATGGTCTGGCCGGTCTCCTCGTCGCGGTCGATGCTCATGGTCGGATCGGCCTTGCAGGCCTTCTCGATAAACGTGTAGAGCTTCTCCTCGTCACCGCGATTCTCGGCCTCGATGGCAATGCGGTACTGAGAGTTGGGAAACTTAAACGCCGCAGCCTCGACCTTGCCGGTAATCGAGAGCGTATCGCCCGTCTCGGCCGCCAGCTTGGGTGCCACGATAATGTCGCCGGCATAGGCGTGACCGACCTCGGTCATATCGCGGCCGCACATCACATACAGGTGGGCCAGACGATCGCTCTTGCGGGTACGCGCGTTGATCAGCTCAAGGCCCGGCTCAAGCGTGCCCGTCAGCACCTTGATAAAGCTGATGCGGCCCTGCTGCGGATCGGCCAGCGTCTTAAACACAAACGCCACCGGACGATCATCGTCGCTCGAAATCTTGAGCGAATCGCCGTCGATAAGCGGCATCTCGCCGTAGTCGGTCGGCGCCGGGAAGTACGTCGCGATGTCGTCCATCAGCGAGTTGACGCCCTGCTCCTTAATGCAATCGCCCGCAAAGACCGGCACAAAGATGCGCTCGGCAATCGCCTTCGACAGCAGGCCCTCAAGCTCCTCCTGCGTCAGCGTCTCCTCGCCTTCCAGGTACTTCATCATCAGCTCATCGTCAGCCTCGGCCACCAGCTCGCACAGATGGTCATGGGCTTCCTCGGCCTGGGCACGATACTCCTCGGGAATCTCCGACTCAACGGCTTCGGTGCCGTTGCAGTGGCGCGCCTTCATGCGCACCAGGTCGATGATGCCGTCAAAGTCCTCGCCCTCGCCCCAGGGAAGGGTCACGGCGCCCAGGCGCGTGCCAAAGCGCTCTTGCAGCAGGTCCATCGTGGTCGCAAAGCTGGCCTCGGAGCGCGACAGGCGGTTTACGAACACCGCACGCGCCAGGCGCAGGTCCTCGGCGGCATACCAGAGCTTAACCGTCGTAGGCTGTGGGCCGGCCTCGGCGTCGACCACAAACAGAGCCGTCTCGCAGACGCTCATCGCGGCAAAGGCGTCGCCGATAAAATCGGGGTAGCACGGGGCATCGAGCACATTGATGCGCGCGCCCTTCCAGTCGATCGGCGCAATGGTCGTCGAGATGGAAAACGCACGCTTGACCTCTTCGGGGTCATAGTCGAGCGTGGGCTTGGTGCCGTCGTGGCCGCCCAGGCGGGCGGTCTTACCGGAAAGGTGGAGCATGGCCTCGGCGAGTGAAGTCTTGCCCACCCCGCCTTGGCCTACGAGCACCACGTTCCTTACGTTACCGGTCTTGGGAGCACCCATGATGACCTCCTTGCAGGGCCGCGCGCAATGCGCGACGCCAACGGGGAGAGTTCGCGGTCGGTGCCATCCCGGGAGCAGCATGGTCGGCAGCCGAGCCGACTCACCCTCCAAATGTCCTATGCCACCACCCTACCCTCACGGGCGACCGTCCATGCACACCTTTCGGCACACGTATGAATACAGGCGGCGAGAGGAAGAGACAAGCTTGTGAGGCGATTATTGAACCCCGTCGATGCAAACAAAAAGCCGCCACAGACCGTAAGACCTGCGGCGGCTTCGCCTCAATTAATAGTTGAGTAAATACCTGAGCCTATCCCTCGATACGGCTCAAGAACTCACGGGTGCGCTGCTCGCGCGGATGGTCGATGACCTGCTCGGCAGGACCCTCCTCGACAATGCGGCCGCCATCCATAAAGACCACGCGGTCGGCAACATCGCGCGCAAACTGCATTGCGTGGGTCACGATCACCATCGTCATATTCTGCGCGGCAAGGTCTTTAATGACACGCAGCACCTCGGCCGTCAGCTCGGGATCGAGCGCCGAGGTCGGCTCGTCAAAGAATAAGATTTCCGGATCGAGCGCTAGGGCGCGGGCAATACTCACGCGCTGCTGCTGACCGCCCGAAAGCTCGCACGGCACCTTGTTCTCGTTGCCCGTCAGCCCCATTTGCGCAATCAGCTCGTGAGCGCGGGCTTCCGCCTGCTCGCGCGGACGCTTAAGCACACGAATCGGCGCATCGATGATGTTTTTCATCACGGTATAGTGCGGGAACAGGTTGTAATTTTGGAACACCAGGCCGAATCGCGAGCGCGCCCGCTTGGGCACATCGCCCTTCGCATAGACCGCGCCCGAACCCGCATCCGTCGCAACGGCAAGGTCACCAAACGAGAGCGAGCCTCCGTCGAGCGTCTCGAGCAGCGTGGCACACCGCAGCAGCGTGGACTTGCCGCCACCCGAAGGCCCGATAATCGCCACGACCTCGCCACGCTTGACCTCGAGCGAGATATCCTTGAGCACCTCATTGCCGCCAAACGCCTTGCGCGCGCTTTCGATTTTCATCACTGAGTTAGTCATGATAATAGTCCAGCTTCTTTTCGGCGGCGCCCAGCAGCATCTCGACCACAAAGTTAAAGATCCAGTAGATCAGCGCCGCGATCGCAAACGGCACCATGCTCACCTGCGAGGCGACCAGCGCCTTGGCCGTCGAGAACATCTCACCCACGCCAATGGCAAACGCCAGCGACGTGTCCTTGACCAGCGTGATGATCTCGTTGCCCATCGCCGGCAGGATACGCTTGGCGACCTGCGGCATCACGATATACAGAAACGTCTGCATGCGCGAGTAGCCCAGCACCTCGGCGGCCTCATATTGACCGCGCGGAATGGACTGCAGGCCCGATCGATAGATCTCGGCAAAATAGCCGGCGTAGTTGATGATGAACGCCACGACGCACGCCGTCCACTTGGAATCGGGCGTGAGCGAAATGCCAAACACGTAGTACGGGGCAAAGTAGATGGCAAACATCTGCAGCATGAGCGGCGTACCGCGCATGACCGAAATGTAGATGCGCGCAATCCAGCGAAGCGGCGCGATTTTGCTCATGCGCATAAACGCCACGGGGATTCCCAGCGGAATCGACCCCAGCAGCGTCAGCACAAACAACTGCAAACTGACCAAGAATCCCTGGCCAAGCATCTGCATCATGACCTGAATAGACATTACTTGAGCACCCAATTATCGAAAGATAGACCATAGCTTGAATACTTGTCGCACAGGTCCTTAACCGTGCCGTCCTCGTAGAGCGCCTTGAGCGACTCGGTCACGGCGTCGGCCGACTTGGTGTCGCCCTTCTTAAAGCCGACGGCGTAGTGCTCGCTGGACAGCGGCTCATCAAGCTGCGTATAAGCATCGGGCTTGGCGGCAAGCTGATACTGGGCAATCGAAAGGTCGCAAGCCACGGCATCGACCGCGCCGCTCTCGAGCTGCATAAAGGCCGTGTTGTACTCGCCGATCGTGTCGAGCGTGGCAAACGTCGCCGCCAGATCCTTCTGGTCACCCTCAAGCACGTCCTGCGCAGCGGAATCGGTCTGGGTAATCACAGTCTTGCCGGCAAGATCGTCCCAGCCCTTGATGCCCGCATCCTTCTTGACCACCAGCACCTGCTCGTTGAGCATGTACGGCTCGGAGAACGTGTAGTCGTCCTCACGGCCCTCCATGGTAAAGCCGTTCCAGATGCAGTTGATGGCGCCCGAGTTAAGCAGCGTATCCTTGGCGTCCCAGTCGATGGCCTCGTATTTGACCTCCCAGCCCTGCTTATCGGCAACAGCCTTGGCCAGATCGAGATCAAAGCCGGTGTACTCGCCATCGTCGCCCACAAAGCCGTACGGAGGATAGGACTTATCAAAGCCCACCACGAGCTTCTTGGACTCCGCAGCGCCCTTCACATCCTTGGCCGCGGCAGAGCCAGCAGCGGAACCCTTACCGGCACCACCACCGCAGCCTACCAGGCCAAGGCCTAGAACCGTAGCGAGCGAACCGGCTAGACCAACAAACTGACGACGAGACATATCGGCATTCATGGTATTCCCCCTTGATGGCACTTTAGTTAAGTAAAGTGAGTCATGTAACGTTCAGAATCATACACTTTAGCGTGATAGAGCACAAGGCGAGTTTGCCCGCCGCGTGAGGGGTGTGGGGGTTAAGTTTCCTGCTCTACAGTCCTGCTCACGACGGAGGCCACATTAAGTGGCCTCCTGTTCGTGCGGAACTCGCGATAAACTTAACCCCCACACCCCTCACGCGGCGGGCAACCGTCGTTGGGCTTATCACTGACACGAATAAACCGCTTGCATATCGTCTGCTGGCTTGGCACGGTACAATACTTGCAGCTTTAATTCATGAATTAGTGGAGTTATTGATGGCAGAATCTCGTGCGGAGCGTAAGGCTCGTCGTGCTTTGATCGAGGCAGCTGAGGGGTCGGGAGAGAAAAAATCTTCTAAGAAATCCAAGTCGCCTCTGAATGCGAAGGGTAAGTCGGCTAAGGGCAAGGCTAAGGCCAAGCGTCCCGGCTCTCGTCGGAGCGAGGATAAGGCATCTCAGACTCGCTCCAAGCGCCCGTATAAGAATCCGGTTCCGTCTGCGCGCAAGGCCGTTGATCCCAAGTCTCCTTGTTCCATCATGAAAGCTTGCGGTGGGTGTACGGCGCTCAATCGTCCTTATAAGAAGCAGCTCGCCGCCAAGCAGGCTGCTATGGAGGAGCTTTTTGCTTCGCTTTGTGAGCGTGAGGGCATTGCTGTAGATCCTATTCGTGGCATGGGTGTCACCCTGGGCGACCCGGGCAAATATCCTGCGCCGCGTGGCTTTCGTCATAAGGCTGCCACTCCCTTTGCTCCCGGTAAGGAGGGAGCCGTCCGTTGCGGTTTCTTTGAGCGCGGCACGCACAAGATCGTTGCCGTACCCGAGTGTCCTGTCGAGGCACCGGGTGCCCGTCAGATTCTCAACGGCATCGCACGCGAAGCTGAGCGGCTGCATATTCCCGCCTTTAATGAGGACAAGCATCTTGGTTTACTTCGCTATGCCGTCGTCCGCTGCGGTTGGCGTACCGACCAGGTCATGGTCACGCTCGTGACCGCTCAGCGCGACTTGCCGCATGCGCAGGAGTTCTTTGAGGCTGTCGCCGCACTCAATCCGCACATCGTCACCGTCGCCCAAAACATCAACGGACGTCCCGGCAACGCCATCCTCGGCGAGGAAACCCGCATTGTATATGGCGCCGAGTGCATGCGCGACCAGCTGCTCGGCTGCGAGTTCGATATCTCCCCCACCGCGTTCTACCAGACCAACCCGCAGCAGACCGAGCTGCTCTATCAGCTCGCGATTGACGGCATGGACCTGCAGCAGGGCGACGTACTCATGGATGCCTATTGCGGTAGCGGTACCATCGGTCTTTGCGCAGCTAAAGATGCCCAGAACAAGGGTATCGGCATTATGCTGCTCGGCGTTGAGCGCAACCCGGCGGGCATTGCCGACGCACGTCGCAATGCCGAGCTCAACGGCCTCACCCGCAGCGCTTGGTTTATGGCCGACGACGCCACCGATTACATCCTGGATGCCGCCGATAACAACGAGCGGGGCGATGTCCTTTCCATCGATCCGCCGCGCGCCGGCTCCACGCCCGAGTTCCTCGAAGCTGCCTGCGCGCTTAAGCCGCGCCGCATCACCTATATCAGCTGCAACCCCGTAACTCAAGAGCGCGACCTGCATCAGCTCCTCGACGGAGGCTATCGCCTGCTCAAGATCACGCCCGTCGACATGTTCCCTCACACCGACCACACCGAAACCGTAGCGGTCCTCGAACGCCGCTAACCAACCTCAGTAGATTTTTGGGACAAGAAAGGGGGCGACCCGCCTGGGCCGCCCCCTTCGCTTGGTTTATAAACTCCGCTACATCCCCTTGCGCAGATCGCACACGCCGGCTGCCGCCATCTCGCGCAGCAGCGTCTCGCGGTCGCGCGTCACGATCAAATCCAGCGGGAAGTGAATCTCGTCGAGCATCTTGCGCGCGTGATCGAGCTTGCCAATGGCCATGCCAATGTGGGCATCGGTTGACACGCCAATGCCCACGCCCAGCTCGGCGCAGCGCTCGGCGATCTTGCGGCATACGGCCCAATGCTCAGTGTCGACACCGTGTTCAAGACTATGGTTGTTGATCTCGATAATCTTGTGCTTGGCCTTAGCTGCCAACAGCACCTCGTCGATATCGAACGGCACGCCCGAACGCCCCGTGTGGCCCAGCATGAACACCTTGGGGTGCTCCAGGGCATTGATATACATCTCGGTCGTCTGGGCCAGCGTCGCGCCCTCAGCAATCTGCGGATTATGCACGCTTGCAACCAAATAATCCAAATTACGCGTAACCAAATCGAACAGCGAATGCTGACGGCTGTACGAATCGCCGGCAATATCGAGCGTGACAGGAGTGTCCTCGCCAAACAGGCTTCCGTCCAGCGAAACGATATCGGCCTCGGCACCACGCAGCACCAGCACGCCGCTCCAAATGCGCGGCCAGATATCCTGGTTGATAAAGAACTGGTAACTGCGCAGGTCATTAGGGCAAGCCGTAACCATAGAGCTCAAATGGTCGGCAGATCCGAGTACCTGCAGACCACGCTCTGCCGCCCAGTACACATTCTCCTCAATGGTCGAATATGCATGCGCAGAGAACATCGTATGGGTATGAATGTCACAAGAAAGCAGGTAGGGCATCAGGTCTCCTTATCTGGCACGGCCGTCGCTTATATTCATTGTACGCATAGCCTTCGATAGTCGTAAAACCACTCCATCCCAAAGACACAACGTCCATGACAACGGGGTCCGGCTTAACACCAAACCCCGTTTCACGTAAAACATTGTAGACAGAGCGCTTTACTTTTAACGATACTCGTCCGCCAACTGTTTCCAAGCGGGTAGCGAATTGACAATCGTTTCGTAACTCACGCAATAGCCCAGGCGGAACCAACCCGGCATACCAAAACTGTCCGAGGGAACCGCAAGCAACTCATACTTCTTTGCGCGCTCGCAAAACGCATTCGCATCGGGCTCCAACGCTTTCACCCATAGGTAGAACGCGCCATCCGGCTCAACATAGGTGTAGCCATACTCCGCTAGTGCGTCGGTAAGCGCGGTGCGGTTGCGTGCATAGGCCTCAACGTCACTCGGCCCATCGATGCAGTCGATAATTACGCGCTGAAAGAGCGCCGGCGCGCACACGAAGCCCAGCGTACGGGCGGCACCGGCAACGGCGGGCATTAGACGATCTGCCTGAGGATTCGTATTGGGAACAAGGATCCATCCCACGCGCTCGCCCGGCAGCGAAAGCGACTTAGAATACGAGTAGCACACCACGGTGTTCTCGTAGATCGAGGGCACCCAAGGCACCTCGGCACCGTACACGATCTCGCGGTACGGCTCATCCGAGATGAGCATAATCGGATTCTCGGGATCGCGCTGAGCGTTGGCCTCGCGCAGAACATTGGCCAGTCGCGTCAGCGTGTCGCGTGTATATACGGCACCGGTCGGGTTATTCGGCGAGTCGATGATGACGGCAGCCGTCTTATCGGTAATCGCCTTGAGCACGTTGTCCACGCTCAGCTGGAACGTATCTTCATCGGCGAGCGCCTCAACACACGTACAGCCGGCCTTCTCAATCCAAACGCGATACTCCGGAAAGTACGGGGCGATAACAATAACCTCGTCGCCCGGGTTCGTAACGGCGTTGAGCGTGCAGGTGAGCGAAGCCGCGGCGCCCACCGTCATAAAGACGTCTTTGCCCTCATAGCTCGTGCCAAAGCGGCGGTTGAGCGATTCGGCCACAGCGGCACGACATTGCGGCAGGCCCGGTGCGGGCGTGTAGCCGTGCAACTGGTCGCTCGGCAGCTCCAGGGCCTTCTTAATCGACTCAGCCACAGCAGCGGGCGCCGGAACGCTCGGATTGCCCAGCGAAAAATCGAATACGTTTTCCGCACCGATCTGCGCCTTGCGCTCAAGGCCATAGCTAAAAATCTCGCGGATGATGGAGCTTTCCGCACCGCGAGCATACATAGTTTCGTTGATCATCTGTTCCCCTTTCGCATAGGCGGTATTGTACGCTTTAGTTGAGCAAAGTGCCGCAGCAATGTTGATTGGGGACAGACTTAAATGCGTGAAAACGCTCATTTAAGTCTGTCCCCAATCAACAGACGGCCTCATATCGCTCAAAAGAAAAAGCCTCCGCAGGTCTCCCCGCGGAGGCTTTTGTTACAAGAACTATTTGTCGGTGTCGGCACCGGCATTGACGGCACAGTCATCATCGGCATCATCGGATGCGGCTTCGGCATCCTCCTGCATAGCCGCCTGCGCAAATGCCGCGGCATCAGCCGCCAGCTCCTCCTCGCTCATGTGAGGCGCACGCTTCTTGGTCGGCATGCCGGCCGCCTTGGCGTTTCGCTCCTCCTTGGCCGCCAGGATATCGCCCTCGCGCTCAAGGTAGACATCCCACTCGTTGTCGAGCAGGGCGTTCACGGCATCGCCCTCGACGGTCTCGCGCTCAAGCAGCACCTTGGCCATCAGGTCGAGCTGATCGCGACGGGCATCCAGGATCTCGACCGCACGACGATGGGCCTCACGCATAATGCGCTGAACCTCGATATCGATACGGCGCGCCGTCTCCTCGGAGTAATCCTGATGGTCGGCATAGTCGCGGCCCAGGAATACCTGATGTTGCGCCTCACCAAACACCTGCGTTCCAAGCTCCTCGCTCATGCCCAGGCGCGTGACCATCTCGCGCGCCATCTTGGTCGCGCGCTCCAGATCGTTGCTCGCGCCCGATGTAATGTCATCGCACATGAGTTCCTCGGCAACGCGGCCACCCAAGAACACGGCGAGCTCGTCGAGCATCTCGTTCTTGGTCTTGAGGAAGTGATCCTCCTGCGGAAGCTGCAGTGTGTAACCCAAAGCCTGGCCGCGGCTGACGATCGAAATCTTGTGAACCGGATCGGAGTGCTCCAGGATGTGACCCACCAGGGCGTGACCGCTCTCGTGGTAGGCAATCGTGGTGCGCTCGGCCTCGGTCATCACGCGACCCTTGCGCTGCGGACCGGCAATCACGCGCTCCATCGATTCCTCGACCTCGTCCATCGAGATCACGGAACGATGGCGGCGGGCAGCAAGCAGCGCAGACTCGTTGAGCAGATTTGCCAAATCGGCGCCGGTGAAGCCAACGGTCATCTGGGCGAGCTTCTCAAACTTCACGTCCTCGTCCATCGGCTTGTTCTCGGCATGCACGCGCAAGATCTGCTCGCGGCCCTTCACATCCGGACGGTCGACCGTAACCTGACGGTCAAAACGACCGGGACGCAGCAACGCCGGATCCAGGATGTCGGGACGGTTGGTCGTAGCGATCAGGATGACTGACTCGCTCTCCTCAAAACCGTCCATCTCGACCAGCAGCTGGTTGAGCGTCTGCTCGCGCTCGTCGTGACCGCCGCCCAAGCCAGCTCCGCGCTGACGTCCCACGGCATCGATCTCATCGATGAAGATGATCGACGGGGCCTGAGACTTGGCCTCCTTAAAGAGGTCGCGCACGCGGCTGGCGCCGACGCCCACGAACATCTCCACAAAGTCAGAGCCCGAGATGCTAAAGAACGGCACGCCCGCCTCGCCGGCAACGGCCTTGGCCAGCAGCGTTTTACCGGTGCCCGGAGGGCCAACCAGCAACACGCCACGCGGGATCTTGGCGCCCAGCTTGCGATAGCGATCCGGATCGCTCAAAAAGTCACGGATCTCCTCGAGCTCCTCGACTGCCTCGTCCACGCCAGCAACGTCTTCAAACTTGACCTTGGGGCGCGTGGCCTCGTTGGTCTTGGCGTTGGTCTTGCCAAACTGCATGTTCCTGTTGTTGGCGCCCATCATCTGGCGCATAAAGTAGAACATGATGGCGATAAGGGCGATCGTCGGAAGCACACTCATCGCCAAGTCGCCCCAAAAATCGGGATCGTTGGTGTTGACGATATACTTAGTGTCGGGGTGCTCCGCCATGAGCTCGGCAAGCGAATCGGAGCCGACATAGGTCGAAGAGAAGCTCTTGAGCTCGCTCGTATCGCCCTTGTCCTTCTTCGTCTTCCAGTAATGACCCGTCACGCTTCCGTCTTGAACCGTATAGGTCAGATCTTCGACGCGATCCTGCTTGATGGCGCTCACCATCTCGCTCGTCGCGAGCTTAACGGTATTGCTGGAGCTGGCAAAGCCGGAGCCCATGTTAAAGAAGGCGTAGCCCAGAAGCGCGCAAGCCAAAATAAAATACAGCCAGCCCGTACGCGTGGGCTTCTTGCCTCCGGGCATCCCCGGGATCTTAGGCTCCCGGGGAGTCTGGGAATTGTTATCGTTATGGTCGTCGGGCATCTTACGAATAAACCTCCGGTTTCAAAATGCCCAGATACGGAAGGTTACGATAGCGCTCGGCATAGTCGAGGCCGTAGCCCACCACAAAGGCATCGGGGCAATGGGTTCCAACATACTTGGGCGTGATGGCCGAGGTGCGGTCCTCAACGTCCTTCCACAGGAAGGCAGCGACCTCCAGCGAAGCGGGCTTGCGGCTCTCGAGGTTCTTCATCAGGTACTTGAGGGTCAGGCCCGAGTCCAGAATGTCCTCGACGATCAGCACGTCGCGACCACGGATGTCGATATCCAGATCCTTAATGATACGCACGATGCCCGAAGACTTTACACCGTCGCCATAGCTCGAAACAGCCATGAAATCGATGTTGGTCGGTAGCTCAATCTTGCGCATCAGGTCGCCCATAAAGACAACGGCACCGCGCAGAACCGCGATCAGCACCAGATCCTTACCCGCGTAGTCGCGAGTGATCTCCTCGCCCAGGCGAGAAACGATGCCGTCGATATCCTCCTGCGTAAACAGAACCTTCTCGATATCCGGATGTTGAGAAGCCATGACAACCCTTTCTTGTGCTTAATCGCCCACACACCGCCGTATGGACGCGAACTACACATTCTAGCAGCGCACGGGGTATATTTTCCAGCCCGCGCACCATCAGCGCGGGAATACCGTCAACGCCGCACAGAACAGCTGGTGCGAGGGGCTAATCCGCGTCAACCACGCGAAGCAGATAAGCCACACGCGTCGCCGCCGTGCATTTAAAACGTTCGTCCGCGCGAACTCCGGCGACCCACACCACGGCACCTCCCGGCGCCGTCCTCACCACGGGCACGCCGGCGCGCTCGGAAACGGGAATGCGAGCCTCGCCTAGCAAGTCGGATACCTTCTTGCTTCGGCCACTCATTCCTAACGGGCACATCACGTCTCCCGGTGCGGGACCGTCCACCCACAGGCGCGCCAATCGCGCCTCTGCAGGGATCTCGCCACGTGAGCCCGCCAGGATCCGCTCACTATCGCTGTCGGCAAAACCCAGGGCAGCCGCGTCTACCAAAGCTGTCACTTCCCCGGCAGCCGCAAGCTCACGGGCGCGGCGCACGATATCGCATCCCGGCTCAACGGCCATCGGCTCTGCGACCAGCATGCGCCCCCCGCCCAACGGCAAACGACCGGGTATGGTAATCCAGTCCGCAACCAGCCCCTCACGAGCCGCCGGCGCCTTAAACGCTAGCATGCCAAACTCGACGCGCGCGTCAATTCCCGCCGGAAGCGTGACCGAGCCTGTGCCTTCGGCAACGCAGGAAAGAACTCGCTCCACATGTCGCATCTCTGGACGAGCGCCCGGATCGATGCGTTTGATCGCCAGTCGCACGATGCGCCGCGCGATTACCACCTCGGCCGCAGCACGGCGTCTGGCATCGAGCACTAGCGCGCCCGCCGCCTCCTTGCGCAGGCAGCTTCGAAACGCCTGCGCCGACAGCTGGGATAGAAACGCGTCTTCGTCACCCAAGATCTCACAGGCGGCGCCAATCGTCTTGCACACGCTCGCATTACGCTGTGCCACCACTGGCATTACCCGATGGCGCACGTAGTTTCGCAGATACGAGATATCCTCATTGCTCTCGTCTTCACGCCACGGCTGACCATGTACCTGTAGATAGCCCACGAGCTCGCCATGAGTTAGGTCGAGCAAGGGACGCACCACGATATTCCTCCGGCGAGGAATGCTCGATAGGCCAGCGGGCCCCGAACCCTTAATCGCGTTCATCAAAAACGTTTCCGCGCGATCCGAAGACGTGTGCGCGGTGCAGATACGAGCCGCCGTTCGCGGTGCCCCCGTCTGGGCGCAGAGCTCGCGAACATACCTCCGCGCCGCGGCATAGCGCACCTCGCGGGCCGCGGCCTCAATATTGCCCGACTCCCCATCAAAATAAGCGCGCTCCACGCACAGCGGTAAACCATATTTCGCGCAGAGCTCACGCACAAAGGCCTCGTCGCCATCGGACGCCTTGCCGCGCAGATGATGGTTTACATGCAGCACATGCAGGCGCTCGCGAGCAATGGGGGCAACACCGCGTCCGTCTTGGATATCCAGCTTTGATGTGCACGCCATAAGAAGCAGTGCCGTCGAGTCCGCGCCGCCTGATACCATGAGCACGACAGGAGCAGCCTGCTGCCTCGTCCGGGTCTCATCGACTGCCCCAGGCACGGCATGGTGTCCATAATGCTGAGATACCGTAGGCATTTGCTTCCTCCTCTATTCGTCCGCACCCATTGTATCCTTTGGAATCTTATGTCTCGTCTGCACCTTCATATCCTCGGCAGTGGCTCTAAAGGCAACTGCGCACTCATCGAGGGCCCGCAGGGGCTCATTATGGTCGATGACGGACTGTCTCGCCGCGAGACATTAAAGCGCATGGCAGAACTGGGGCTCTCGACAGACAACGTCTCGGCTCTTCTCATTACTCATGAGCATAGCGATCACATCAAGGGCCTCGATGTCTGGTGCAAGCACTGGCACGGCCCCCTCTTTGCCAGCAGTGGCACTCTTTCGAGTAAAGAAAATCTTTCGCATCTGCCTGTCGAGGAATTCGATCCCGGTGACGCCCTATCCATTGCCGGCATCCACGTGCAAACCTACTCAACATCACACGATGTCATCAATCCAGTCGGCTATCGATTCGACACCCTCGATGATTCCATCGGCTTTGCCACCGACACCGGAGAGCTATCGAGCCAAGCCATGAACACCCTCAAAGATTGTCGAGTCCTCGCACTCGAAAGCAACCACGATGTGACCATGCTGCGCGAGGGAGAATATCCCCGCTTTCTTCAGGAGCGCATCCTGTCTGCAAGGGGACACCTCTCCAATGGCCAAGCCGCCGAAGCCGCGCGCGAACTTGTTACCGATCGCACCGAACAGCTCATTGCCATGCATATCAGCCAAGATAACAATCGTCCGAGCCTTACCGTCAAAAGCTATGCCAAAGCTCTGGCCGCAACCCTGGATGACGAGGTCGGCAGCTCCGCAACCCTTCTCCAAGGATCGCGAAAACTCGCGATACGCCCTGCGAGTCAGTATCAGCCGGCAACCATTCAATAGACTGTCCTAGACAGCAAAAGGGGCCGAGAATCGCTTCCCAGCCCCTTTTGCTGTCTTTTAATAGCGCAGAACACCAACGAAGTTAGTCGATGGAGATCTTCGTAACGTTCTTCTTCTCGACGATCTTGGGAACCGTAACGGTCAGGATGCCGTCAGCGTACTTAGCCGAGAGGCCCTCGCTCGAAGCGTCCTTAAGATACACGCCACGGGTCGCGCTGTACGAGCTGAACTCCTTCTGCAGGAAGTTCTTGCCCTCGTTCTCCTCGTCTTCCTCGACATTCACGCCAATAGACAGACGGCCCTCGTTAAGCTCGACATCGATATCGTCCTTGGCGACGCCGGTCAGATACGCCTTGACCTCATAGCCATCGCCCTTATCCTCAACGTCAACGGGAAACGCCTTGGAAGCAATCGAGTTGTTTGCAAGGTCGGTCATATCATCAAACAGATCGAACAGCGAGCTAGCAGAAGGACGAACGCCAAAAACCGAACGATAAGGAACCATGCTTGCCATGTTTACCACTCCTTTTAGGACTGCCGAGCCATCTTCTAGGTGACTGGGACTTCTTTTGACGCTCTTATATATGCCCACCCGATGCTCATATATACATCGACTATAAAGTTTTTTGAGTCCAGTACTATAAGCATATCTAAGTGTGTAGCACTAAGGTTTTAGGAAGGTTAAGGTTCTTTGAACCAGAGCTTAAATACCGAGTATGTCCCCAGCTACAAATAACAAGGGGCTTACAATGAGCGCGTACACGTTGTTGGTAACGAGCTAAAGGGCATCATGGACGACCAAAACCAGAACAATATGTTAATGCCGACGCAGGGGGGAGATACTTCCACGCAGCCGCCACGGTTCCATCGCCCCCACATCTCGCAAGAGCCCATTAATGATCCGGAGCCCGAGTATGTGACGAGAAATCGATATCAAACACTCGAAGATGCCCAAACGGGACGTAAACATATGGGCGTCGCCTCGGGAGACCCTGTATATCTGAAAGACGCACCATTATCTAAAAACAGCGCAGCTAGTGATGAGCCGATGAAAGCATCCGCCGCTCATCAACAAAGAGGTCCTCGACCAAAGCAAACCTTGACGCATTCGGCTCGCTATCTCGAAACGCCAAAACAGGGAAAATCAATCTTCGTTTCATCAAGTAAACGACGCAAGCAACATCGACTGGCAATCTTGCTTTTGATCATTGCGGCCATAGCAGTTACCCTTGTTATTCGTTTTATTTTCTTTAAATAAAAGCTCAATACCAAAAAAGAATTAAATCGTCTGGCGTAAATGAGTCATTTATGCCACACAAACGCAAAAAAGGGGGAGGCCGCGAGGCCTCCCCCTTCTCAGTTCAAGCGTACGGCTCGGTGCCGTCCACCGGTCAG
>URTW01000026.1 GCA_900550815.1 uncultured Collinsella sp. | reverse complement strand
GTCTACCTCGTCTTCGTGGGTTCCGCCTACAAGTACAAGGTCGTTCAGGAGCTGCTCGACGCTGTCGTCGACTACCTGCCCAGCCCGCTCGACGTTGAGGCCGTCACCGGTACCGATCCGGACACCGGTGAGGAGATTCAGCGTCATCCTTCCTTCGACGAGCCCTTCTCCGGCCTGGTCTTCAAGATCATGACCGACCCGTTCGTCGGTAAGCTCACCTACGTCCGCGTTTACTCCGGCCGCGCCGAGTCCGGCTCCTACGTAGTCTACGCTTCCAACGGTCTGCGCGAGCGCCGCGGCCGCAGCCTCGAGATGAACGCCGCCGAGCGTATCGACCGTGACGACGCTGCCGCCGGTGACATCGTCGCTTGCGTCGGCTTCAAGAACTCCACCACCGGTGACACCCTGTGCGCCGAGGGCAAGGAGATCGTCCTCGAGAAGATCGAGTTCGCTAAGCCCGTTATCGACGTTGCCATCGAGCCCAAGACCAAGGCCGAGCAGGACAAGATGTCCCTTGCTCTGACCAAGCTCGCCGAGGAGGACCCGACCTTCCAGGTGTCCACCAACCACGAGACCGGTCAGACCATCATCGCCGGCATGGGCGAGCTGCACCACGAGATCATCGTCGACCGCCTGCTCCGCGAGTTCAAGGTTGACGCTAACGTCGGTAAGCCCCAGGTTGCCTACCGCGAGACCGCTGGTCACGACGTCGAGAAGGCTGAGGGCAAGTTCGTCCGTCAGTCCGGCGGTCGCGGTCAGTACGGCCACGCCGTCATCAAGCTCGAGAAGATGGAGGAGGGCTTCGGCTACGAGTTCGTCAACGCTATCGTCGGCGGCGTCGTGCCCAAGGAGTACATCCCGTCCATCGACAAGGGCATCCAGGAGGCCCTGAACACCGGTGTTATCGCCGGCTTCCCGGTCCTCGACGTTAAGGTCACCCTGTTCGACGGTTCTTACCACGAGGTCGACTCCTCCGAGGCCGCCTTCAAGATCGCCGGTTCCATGGCTATCAAGGACGCCCTCAAGAAGTCCGATCCGCAGCTGCTCGAGCCGATCATGGCTGTCGAGGTCGAGACCCCCGCGCAGTACATGGGCGACGTTATGGGCAACCTCTCCGGTCGCCGCGGCAAGATCGAGGGCATGGAGGATCGCAAGAACAGCAAGCTCATCCGTGCCAAGGTGCCGCTGGGCGAGATGTTCGGTTACGCTACCGACCTTCGCTCCCAGACCCAGGGCCGTGCATCCTACACGATGCAGTTCGACTCTTATGAGCCCGCGCCCAAGTCCATCGTGGACGAGGTCATGAGCAAGAACGCCTAAGTTCGAGCTCTCTGTTACGTAATCCTGCGAGAACATCTCTCGCACTCTTTGGAGGTTTAAGTTGGCTACCCAGAAGATCCGCATTCGCCTCAAGGGCTATGATCACGAGGTCGTCGATCAGTCCGCGAAGCTCATCGTCGAGACCGCTCAGAAGACCGGCGCTCGCGTTTCCGGTCCTGTCCCCCTGCCCACCGAGCGCAACCTGTACACGGTTATCCGCTCGCCGCACGTGAACAAGGACTCCCGTGAGCAGTTCGAGATGCGCACCCACAAGCGCCTCATCGACATCCTCGACCCCACCTCGGGCACCGTTGATTCGCTCATGCGTCTCGACCTCCCCGCTGGCGTCGACATCGACATCAAGCTCTAAGCGATATCGCTCATAGCTTAAAGGGCCCCGCTGCCGTTACGGTAGCGGGGCCCTTTTGTTTTGAGTTTAGATTTTGGGATAGCGAATTCGTCTGCCGAGCCGGCGGCTGCGGCGCCCTATTCGCTCAGGGGGCGCAAGGATGCTTCTTCGAAGTGGAAGACGCACAAGCCGCTCTCGGTCTCAATGCATGCGCGGCCGCAATCGTCGACCGTTCTAAATATGCCTCGTGCCAGCTCGTCTCCAGCGGGGGAGCGGGCGATAACGTGCTTCCCGATCCAATTGAGGTGAGCGATATATTCGTCGTGGACGGGCGCGAGCGGACCGGCGTCTTCTTCCTTGGCGTTGAGGCGCTCTGCCCAGGTATCTACAGCGTCTATAACTGCGTGATAGACCTCATCGAGGAGCATGTCGACGGCGGGAACGCTCTCGTTGAGGTCCGAGAGGCCAATTGCCGCCAGGCCGCCATCGGGCACCTCTTGGGGCGTGTAGTTTACGTTGACACCAATGCCGCAGACGGCGAAAGGTTTGCCTTCGTTATCGCGTGCGGCCTCGACCAGAATGCCGCCGAGTTTGCGTCCTCGCGCGACCAGGTCGTTGGGCCATTTGAGGCCAATCTCGTTTGCAAGACCCTGCTTTTCGAGTGCTTCGAGCACCGCTAGGCCGCTGACGGCGGCAAGACCAGAGTACTTTGCGGGATTAACGCATGGACGCAGGACAATCGAAAGCAATAGGTTGCCGGCGGTTGAATCCCACTTGTGGCCGCGCCGGCCGCGTCCTGCCGTTTGCGCGCGGGCGGCAAGTCCTGTGCCGTGCGGCGCTCCCTGTTTTCCTGCTTCGAGCAGGTCATCGTTGGTCGATCCGGTTACGTCGACTATCGTTAAACGAGAATCCATAACAGCTGCTACCTCCTAAGTTAATAAGGCAATCGCGCAATGGTGTCGAGAGATAGACACAATGTGAAGCCTTTGTCGCATTTGGACAATTTAATGTTAACACGTCAACAAAGACTGAAATGCGTTATCCTCTCTTGGTCGATGTAAACACGTCAACAACTCAAAGGAGGTTAGTGATGGGTTTCACGATTCTTGGAACAGGCTCGGCGCTTCCTGAGCGCAGCGTTTCCAATGACGAGCTGTCTGAGTTCCTCGATACCTCGGATGAGTGGATTTTTACCCGCACGGGTATCAAGAGCCGCCACGTCTGCACCACCGAGTCACTTGACGACCTTGCCGTAGCGGCGAGTGAGCGGGCACTCCAGGTGTCCGGAATCGACGCGAGCCAGCTGGATCTGATCGTCTGTTCGACGACGACGGGTGACCACCTTGTTCCCGCTGAGGCGTGTGCCGTTGCTGAGCGACTAGGCGCGACGTGCCCTGCCTTCGATGTCTCGGCGGCTTGTGCCGGCTTCGTATTTGCGCTCGATGTCGCCGAGGGCTATATCGCCCGCGGTCGCGCCGAGCGCGTGCTTGTCGTTGCTGCCGAGCAGATGACGCGCGCGCTCGACTGGACCGACCGTGCCACCTGCGTGCTCTTTGGCGATGGGGCAGGCGCCGCAGTGATTGAGGCTGGGGGAGACAGTCCCCTTGCCGTTGAGCTTTCGACGGCGCCCGACGTCGAGACGTTGCGCGTTCCCGGTCTGGTCGGCACCTCGCCGTTTAAGGCTTCCGCAGATAGCGCGAGCGTGCTGTCCATGAATGGCCGCCGCGTGTTCAAGTTCGGCGTCAACGCCATCTGCGACACGGTCCATAAGCTTGCGATCGATGCGGGCATTTTGGTCGAAGACATCGATCATTTTGTATTCCATCAGGCTAACGAACGAATCCTGAGCCAGGCGGTCAAGCGCCTGGGCGTGCCGGACGAGCGCGTGGTTCGCACGTTGCGCGAGACCGGCAACATTTCGAGCGCATG
The DNA here is from genome assembly GCA_900550815.1 of uncultured Collinsella sp. Lineage (GTDB taxonomy): Bacteria > Actinomycetota > Coriobacteriia > Coriobacteriales > Coriobacteriaceae > Collinsella. Next base: position 11,706 of record URTW01000026.1, on the reverse strand, counting down.
CATTCCGCTTGCCCTCGACCGGCTGGCAAACGCCGGTGCACTTCACACAGGCGACACCATCGCCTTGGTTGGATTTGGCGCCGGTCTGGATATAGGTGGCTATCTGCTTCGTTGGAAGTAGTCGCACATAGGAAATAAAACCGCCCTAGGGCACACCCAAAGGAGAACTACCATGGCAGATCAGAAGACCTTCGAGCGCGTTTGCGACGTTATCCGCGAGACCGCCGGTCTTGACGATGTCGAGATGAAGCCCGAGTCCACGCTCGAGGAGATTGGTCTCGACAGCCTGGGCACCGTCGAGATCCTCGTTGCCGTCGAGGACGAGTTTGGCATCCAGCTCGATACCGAGGAGAACCCCAAGACGGTCGGCGAGTTCGCCGATACGGTCGAGGCGGCATTGGAGAAGTAGAGATGCTCAAGACTCCTCTCTGCGATCTGCTCGGCATCGAAAAGCCCGTGTTCCAGGGCGGTATGGCCTGGATTGCCGATGCCTCGCTGGCGTCCGCAGTGTCCGAGGCGGGTGGCTTAGGCATCATCGCGGCCATGAACGCCGACGCCAACTGGCTTCGCGACCAGATTCATGAGCTGCGCGCCAAGACGGATAAGCCCTTTGGCGTGAACGTCATGCTCATGAGCCCGTTTGCCGACGAGGTTGCACAGGTCGTGATTGACGAGCGAGTGCCGGTCGTCGTGACGGGCGCCGGCAATCCCGCCAAGTACATGAAGGCGTGGAACGAGGCGGGCATCAAGGTCATCCCGGTCGTTGCCTCGGTGGCGCTGGCGCGCCTCGTGGCACGTCGTGGAGCCACGGCGGTTGTTGCCGAGGGTACCGAATCGGGCGGCCATATTGGCGAGACCTCGACGATGGCACTGGTGCCGCAGGTCGTCGATGCGGTTGACATTCCCGTCGTGGCCGCCGGCGGTATTGCCGACGGCCGCGGCGTGGCGGCCGCCTTTATGCTGGGCGCCGAAGGCGTGCAAGTGGGTACGCGCTTTCTGGTCGCAGACGAGTGCACCGTCTCGGAGCAGTACAAAGAGATGGTCCTGAAGGCCAACGACACTTCAACGCGTGCGACCGGTCGCTCGACGGGACATCCAGTGCGCGCCCTCAAGAGCCCCTTCACCAACGCCTATGCCAAGAGCGAGGGTTCCGGCGCGAGTGCCGAGGAGCTCGGTGCTATGGGAACCGGTGCGCTGCGTAAGGCCGCCAAGGACGGCAACTACGAAGAGGGTTCGTTTTTGTGTGGACAGATTGCCGGCATGGTCAACGAGCGCCAGAGCGCACGCGAAATCGTTGACGACCTGGTCGAGGGCGCCGAGCACGTCCTGAAGGGTGCGTGCACATGGGTGGCGTAGCGTTTTTGTTTGCCGGCCAGGGTGCCCAGCACCCCGCGATGGGCGTCGACTTGATCGAGACATCGCCGGCGGCCGCCGAGGTGTTCGCCATTGCCGATGAGGTGCGCCCGGGGACGAGCGAGCAGTGCCGGAGCGCCTCCAAGGAGGAGCTCTCGCAGACCGAGAACACGCAGCCTTGCGTGTTCGTGCACGACCTGGCTGTCGCCGTCGCCCTGCGCGAGCGCGGCGTAGTGCCTGCCGCCTGTGCGGGATTCTCGCTGGGCGAGGTCGCTGCACTCACCTTTGCGGGGGCATTCGATACGCAAGCGGGTTTTGAGCTTGTGTGTGAGCGCGCGGCATTGATGGCCACGGCGGCCGAGCGTCACCCCGGCGGCATGCGCGCCGTCATCAAACTTGATGCTGCACAAGTCGAGAACCTGGCTGCGCAGGCCGGCGAGGACTGCTGGCCGGTCAACTACAACAGTCCGCAGCAGACGGTTGTGGCCGGAGCGTCCGAGGCGCTGCAGGAGCTCGACGTCCTAGTAAAAGAGGCCGGCGGCCGCGCTATGAAAGTCGCGGTGTCGGGTGCATTCCATAGCCCATATATGGCAGAGGCGACCGAGGGGCTGGCGACGTATATCCACGCCGGCCACGCGCCGTCTCCGCTGCTGATTCCGGTCATGGCAAACATGACGGCGGCGCCCTATCCGGCGGACCCGCGAGCGGCATCGGATGTCTTGGCCAATCAGGTGAGCCATGCCGTGCGCTGGGTCGATACGCTGCATGCTCTGCAGGATCAAGGCATCGACACATTTATTGAGGTCGGCCCCGGCAAAACGCTGTCCGGCCTGGTCAAGCGTACGTTGAGCGACGTTCGTGTGTATTCGTGCGAGACGGCCGAGCAAGTCGCAGCTATTGCCGACGAGCTCGCATAGTCCACAGGGCTGTAACCCGAAAGGAATGACATGGGCAACTTGAACAATGGCGCGCTCGAGCGCAACGACTCACGTCGCGTGGCACTGGTCACGGGCGGCTCGCGGGGTATCGGCCGCGCCTGCGCTATCGGTCTGGCGGAGGACGGCTTTGATATCGCCGTCGTCTATGCCGGCAGCGTCGAAGCGGCGCGCGAGACGTGCGAAGCCTGCGAGGCCGCTGGTGCCACAGCTCGCGCATATCAATGCGACGTGGCCGATCCCGCTGCCGTCAACGCGTGCGTGGAAGCGGTCCTCAACGACTTTGGCTCCATTTGGGCGCTCGTCAACAACGCCGGCATCACCCGCGATGGCCTGCTCATGCGTATGGGTGATGACGCCTTCGATCGCGTGCTCGATGTCAATCTTAAAGGAACGTTTAACACGACGCGCGCGCTCACCAAGTCCTTTATGCGCCAGCGCGGCGGCTGCGTCGTCAACATGAGCTCGGTTGTGGGCCTGATGGGCAATGCCGGGCAGGTCAACTACGCTGCCTCCAAGGCGGGCGTGATCGGCCTGACCAAGGCGGTGGCGCGCGAGCTTGCGCCCCGCGGTGTACGAGTGAACGCGGTTGCCCCCGGGTTTGTCGAGACGGATATGACGGCAAAGCTCTCGGAGAAGGTGCGTACGGTAACCGAGGAGCAGATTCCCCTTAAGCGTATGGCGCAGCCCGAAGAGGTGGCCGGTGTGGTGCGATTTTTAGTGAGCGATGCGGCTGCCTACATTACGGGCGAAGTCGTACGCGTCGACGGCGGAATGGCGATGTAGAAACCAGGGCCGAAGAACGGCTTGGATGAGGAGACCATGATGGAACAGAGAGTTGCAATCACCGGTATCGGTGCCGTGTCGCCGCTCGGCAACACCGCGCTTGCCACCTGGGCGGCCATGTGCGCCGGCACGTGCGGCATCGGCCCGCTCACGCACTTCGATACCGATGCGTTTGACGTCAAGGTGGCAGCCGAGGTCAAGGGCTTTGACGGCAACGAGTACTTTGGCAAGCGTGACGCCAAGCATCTCGACCCCTGCGTTCAGTTTGCGATGGCGGCTTCGGACGAAGCCATGCACGATGCGGGCTTTGATGTCGAAGGCGCCATCGATCGCGAGCGCCTGGGCGTCTACGTGGGCTCGGGCGTGGGCGGCATGACGACGCTCGTCGACAACGTCCATACGATTGCCGAACGTGGGCCCCGCCGCGCATCGCCCTATATGATCGCGATGATGATCCCCAACATGGCATCGGGCAATATCGCAATCCGCCACAAGGCAAAAGGCCCGACCCTGCCCGTGGTGCCAGCGTGCGCGACCTCGGCCCATGCCGTGGGCGCGGCGTTCCGCGCCATCAAGCATGGCTATGCCGATGCGATTCTCGCTGGCGGAGCCGAGGCCGCAATTATCCCCGATGCCGTTGCGGGCTTTACGTCCTGCCGCGCATTGACCACCAACCCCGATCCCGCGACGGCCTGCCGTCCGTTCGATGCAGACCGCGACGGCTTTGTGATGGGCGAGGGCGCCTGCGTGCTGGTACTCGAGAGCATGGAACATGCGCAGGCGCGCGGTGCGCACATTTATGCCGAGGTCGTGGGCTACGGCAACACCGATGATGCCTATCACATCACGAGTCCTGATCCCGAGGCTGCCGGCATTGCCCGCGCGATATCGCTGGCGGTGACCGAGGGCGACGTCAAGCCTTCCGAGGGTCTCTACATCAATGCCCACGGCACCTCGACCAAGCTTAACGATTCGTCCGAGACGGCGGGCATTAAGCGTGCACTCGGCGAGGACGCGGCGCGCGCCGCGCATGTCTCGTCGACAAAGTCGATGACCGGCCACATGATCGGTGCCACGGGCGCCATCGAGGTCATGGCCTGCGCCATGGCGCTCGAACAAGGCGTGGTGCCGCCGACCATTAACTACCACACGCCCGATCCCGCCTGCGATCTTGACTACACGCCCAATCGCGCGGTTCGCGCCGACCTTACCTGGGCGCTTTCGACCAACCTGGGCTTTGGCGGACACAACGCCGCCATCGCGCTGCGTAGATATACGAGGAGCTAGAGCATGGATTCCAAAAGACTTGCCGAGATAGCCGATGTTATGGAGGACCGCGGCCTCACGCGCGTACGCGTTGAGGAGCCCGATGGCACCGCGGTCGAACTCGAGCGCGCGAGCGCCGCACAGCCGGTTGCCGTGCCCATGCCTATGCCGGGTGCCGTGACTGCTCCGGCGGTGGCTCCTGTCGCCATGCCTGCCGCCGCACCGGAGCCCGCCGCGCAGGCGCCTGCCGCCGCACCGGAGCCCAAGGGCACCGAGGTGACCGCTCCCATGGTCGGCGTTTACTATGCTGCCCCGGCGCCGGGCGACGAGCCGTTGGTGCACGTGGGCTCCATGGTCAAGGCCGGCGAGACCCTCTGCATCATCGAGGCCATGAAGGTTCTCAACGAGGTGACGGCCGAGGCGGATGGCGAGGTGCTCGAGATCTGCGTGGCCGACGGCGACCTCGTGGAGTTTGGCAGCTGCCTCATGAGGATCGGATAGGTGATATCCATGAACAAAGAAGAGCTTAAAGAGCTGTTACCGCATCGCGAGCCGATGCTTTTGCTCGACGAAGCCGAGCTGGTGGGCGACGAGGCCCACGGCAAGATCACGATTACGGGCGACGAATACTTTTTGCAGGGGCATTTTCCGGGAAACCCGGTGGTCCCCGGCGTGATCCAGTGCGAGATGCTCGCCCAAAACTGCTGCGTGCTGCTGATGGGCGATGAGGAGGCGCGCGGCGCGACGCCGTTCTACACGAGTCTGGACAAGGTGCGCTTTAAGCGTCCGGTGCGCCCGGGCGACACGGTGGATCTGGTGTGCTCCATCACGCGTGCGCGCGGGCCGTTCCGCTTTGCGACGGGTACTGCGAGCGTCAACGGTGAGGTTTGCTGCCGCGCCGATATGTCTTTTGCACTCATGCACGAAAGTTAAGGAAGGCTCCATGTTCGACAAAGTGCTCATCGCCAACCGCGGCGAAGTCGCGGTCCGTGTTATCCGCGCGTGCCGCGATATGGGCATCAAGACCGTCGCCGTCTACTCCACGGCCGATGCGGACGCGCTGCACGTGCAGCTTGCCGACGAGGCGTATTGCATCGGTGGCCCGCGTCTTGCCGAGAGCTACCTCAACGACGATGCCGTGCTCACCTGTGCCGTAAAGTCGGGAGCTAAGGCAATTCATCCCGGCTATGGCTTCTTTTCCGAGAAGGCGAGCTTCGTGCGCGACTGCGACAAGTATGGCCTGGCGTTAGTTGGTCCTTCGGCCAAGGTGATCGACAGCATGGGCGACAAGGACGCCGCACGTCGAACGGCTGCCGCGGCGGGCGTGCCCATCGTGCCGGGCTGCGATTTGCTCAAAAGCCCCGAGGAGGCAACGGCCGAGGCCGAGCGCATTGGCTGTCCCGTGCTCATTAAGGCGCGTGCAGGTGGCGGCGGTCGCGGTATTCGCAAGGTCGAGCGCGTGGAAGATGCGGCAAAGGCGTTCATCGAGGCGCGTGCCGAGGGCGAGGCCGTCTTTGGCGACGGCGAGTGCTACATGGAGAAGTTCGTCGCGCCGGCGCACCATGTCGAGGTGCAGATTATGGCCGATAAGCAGGGCCATGTGTTTTCGCTCGGCGAGCGCGAGTGCTCGGTGCAGCGTCGCAACCAAAAGCTAATCGAGGAGAGCCCCGCGCCGTGCCTCGACGGACACGACGACATTCGTGCTCGCATGCACAAGGCAGCGCGTGACCTGGCTCGTGCCGTCGGCTACGAAGGAGCCGGTACCATCGAGTTCCTGTATTCGGACGACGGCAATTTCTACTTTATGGAAATGAACACGCGCTTGCAGGTGGAGCATCCGGTTACGGAGTTTGTGACCGATACCGACTTGGTCAAGTGGCAGCTGCGCGTGGCAGCCGGCCAGCCTCTGCCCTTTGAGCAGGAGGATATGCCGGTCCGCAACCACGCCATGGAGTGCCGCATCAATGCCGAAACGCCGGACTTTCTGCCGTCATGCGGAACGGTCACCGCGTTGCGTGTGCCGGGTGGTCCGCGCGTGCGCTGGGATTCCGCCATGTTTACCGGTGCGAAAGTTCCGCCGTACTACGACTCCATGCTTGGCAAGCTCATCGTGTGTGCGCCCACGCGTGACGGCGCCATTCGCAAGATGCGCTCGGCCCTGGGCGAGCTCGTGATTGAGGGCGTGAGCGAAAACAGCGAGCTTCAGCTCGACGTGCTGGCAAACGACGAGTTCTTGTCGGGCATGTATCACACCGATCTGATGGGGCATCTCTATGCTGATGAATAGAAAAGCGAAGACGGTCAACGTCCTCGAGGGACCGATGACCGAGTCGTGCGCCGAGTTTCCCGCGCGCCACGTGTTTATCAAGTGCCCGGAGTGCCGCCGTGTGATCGATGAGGCACGCCTACACGACAACCTCGAGGTCTGCCCTCGTTGCGGCAAACACTTTCGCGTGAGCGGTCGCGCGCGCATGCGCATGACGGTCGACGAGGGCACGTTTGAGGAATGGGATGCCAATCTGGCGCCGGAGGACTTCCTCTCGTTTCCCGGCTATGCCGACAAGCTCAAGAGCGTGAGCGAGCGTTCGGGCGAGCGCGATGCCGTTGTGTGCGGCAGGGGCAAAATCTGCGGTTGCGATACCGCGCTCTTCTTTATGGACGCCAACTTTATGATGGGCTCGATGGGCTCCGTGGTGGGCGAGAAGATCTGTCGCACATTTGAGCGTGCGACCGAGCTGGGATTGCCGGTTGTCGGCTTTACCGTTTCGGGCGGTGCACGCATGCAAGAGGGCGTGACATCGCTTATGCAGATGGCCAAGATTTCTGCGGCGGTTAGGCGCCACAGTGAGGCGGGCGGCCTGTATGTCACGGTGCTCACCGACCCCACGACCGGAGGCGTAACCGCGAGCTTTGCTATGGAGGGCGACATTATCCTGGCCGAGCCCGATGCCCTGACGGCATTTGCAGGCCCGCGCGTGATCGAGCAGAACATGCACAAGCGCCTGCCCAAGGGATTCCAGCGCTCCGAGTTTTTGCTGGAGCACGGCTTTTGCGATGCCGTTGTTCCGCGTGGCGAGATTGCGCTCACGGTAGGCGAGCTGCTGGCGCTGCACGAAGGGCACGCGCCCGGCCTGGGGGCACCGCATGAGATCGTGCATACGGGTCGCCGCGGCAAAAAGCTGGGACACTTGTTCAAGCGCTCGGCCGCACCAAAAACCGCGCTCGAGATTGTCAAGCAGACCCGCTCGGCAGATCGCGCCACGGCAGGCGAGATGATCTCGCTGGGCCTGGATGGATTTGTGGAGCTGCACGGCGACCGCTACTTTGGCGACGACGCTGCTGCGGTGGCTGGCATTGGCTGGAAAGACGGACGCCCCGTAACGGTCATCGCCGTCGAGCGCGGCACCACGACTAAAGAGCGTATGCGTCGCAACTTTGGTATGGCACATCCCGAGGGCTACCGCAAAGCGCGTCGCCTGATGCGCCAGGCCGAAAAGTTTGGTCGACCGGTTCTGTGCCTGGTCGATACTTCGGGCGCGTTTTGCGGCATCGGTGCCGAGGAACGCGGCCAGGGTGAGGCGATTGCCCAGAATCTCATAGAGATGAGCGGCCTCAAGACGCCGATTGTCTCGGTGGTGACAGGCGAGGGCGGCTCTGGTGGCGCGCTGGCGCTGTCCGTGGCCGACCGCATCCTGATGCTCTCGAGCTCGGCCTATTCGGTCGTGAGCCCCGAGGCCTGTGCGTCGATCCTGTGGAAGGATACCGAGCGCGCGAATGAGGCCGCCGAGGCGCTTAAGCTCACGGCCCCCGATCTGTTGGCGCTCGGTATCATCGACGGCATTGTTGACGATAGGGGCTTGTCGCATGAGGAGATCGCCGATGCCGTCATGTCCTCGGCATTTGATGCCTTCGATACGCTTGGGCGGCTCGACGACGCGACCCTCACAAACCTCCGCTACGAAAAGTACCGCGCAATCGGTCAGTACCGCACGATGTGACAAAGGGACAGCCCGCATGTCATATTGGGAAAGGCGTTCCATGCTACAAGTTTCTAACACCTCGTTTACAACGTCGGTTTCATCAAACGCCATGGCCGTGGTGGACTATCTGTCCAAAAGCATGATGTCGGCGCTGCCGTTTATTGTCTGCGCGGCGTTGTTCCGCACCGTCGCCGTCATTATGGGCGAAGGCATGCTGGGCCTGTGGTCTGCCGATTCCGAAATCTATCGCCTGTTCTACAGTTGGCTCTATAACGCCGGCTACTACATTTTGCCCATCTATCTTGGTTGGGCGGCCGCCCGCCAGCTCGGTTGCTCGGAGCAGCTGGGCATGATGCTGGGCGGCGTATTGATTGCGCCCGATCTGCTTAAGCTCGTCGATGCCGCATCGACGACGGGGGCATCGATGACTTCCGTGTATGGTCTGCTTCCCGCGCCGGTCAACGATTACACGACGACTGTTATTCCAGTTCTCCTTTCGGTGCCTGTGCTATGGCGAGTGGAGTGTTTCTTTAAGCGCGTTATCCCTAGGGCCGTGGCGTTTTCGTTTGTTCCGTTTGCGACCATGCTTGTCATGGTTCCGGTTTCGCTGTGTATTACGGCACCGGCGGGCAGCTATCTGGGCATGCTGTTGGGCCAGCTTATGTTTATGCTTGGCAATTCCGGTGGCATCGTGTCGCTGCTCACGCTCATGGGGCTTGCCGCGGGCTGGGAGTTCCTAAAGATAGCGGGCGTCAGCAACGTCGTTCTATCGCTTGCGTACGCGCAGTTTATGAGTGTGGGAACGGATTCGTGCATCCTGATTGCCGCGACGATGGCGACGTTCGCCGTTTGGGGCATGCCTTTTGGCGCGTCGCTCCGCGTTGCGGATAAGGACGAGAAGGCGCTCATGCTGGGCTACTCAATCTCGGGTGTTCTTGGCGGCGTAAGCGAGCCGGCGCTGTACGGTTGCGGCTTTAAATATGGCAGGTGCCTGACGTGCATGGCCATTGGCGGCGCCGTCGGAGGCCTTGTTGCGGCCGTGGGCCACGTTACGGCCTATACCATCGGCATGACGAATGTCCTCATGGTCATTGGCTTTGCCACGGGCGGCATCTCGAACCTGCTGTGGTGCTGCGCTGCCGGCGGTGTGGCATTTGCGGTGTCTGCGGCGCTGAGCTGCTGCTTTGGCGTGGTGCCGGCGAAGGGACAGACGATGGGGGACGGAGCCGATTCACCCGAAACCTCGAAGAGCGTGGCCGAAGTAAGCGCGTAAACCTGTGCGACACAAGGACGATTCCTTTGCCATGCTCCAAGGCCGTGGCCCGTGTGGGTCGCGGCCTTTTTGTATCTGAAGGACAAAGTGGCTACACTACAATCCGTTTGAGCAATAGATATATATAGGCAGTACCGTGGGGGCTGATGAAGATGGTCGAGTGGATCGTTCGTCGTGCGCAGGGCGACCGTGCGCGCGTGGGCACGTTGACGGGCATGGTGTGTATTCTCGCTAATGTTGCGCTTTGTGCTGCGAAGGGCGCAATTGGTGTGCTGTCGGGATCGGTTTCGATTGTGGCGGATGCCATGAACAACCTGTCCGATGCCAGCTCGAATATCGTGAGCGTGCTGGGCTTTAAGCTGGCGAGCAAGCCGGCGGACCCCGAGCATCCTTACGGACATGGCCGCTACGAGTATCTCTCGGGTCTGGTCGTGGCGGCGCTCGTGCTGCTGATCGGCGTTGAGCTGGTGAAGTCCTCGGTTGAGCGCATCATCCACCCCGAACCTGTCGAGTTCTCGCTTGCCCTGGTGGCAGTTCTAGTGCTTTCGATGGTCGTAAAGCTCTGGATGGCGGCCCTCAACCAAAAGCTCGGCGATCGCATTGAGTCCGAGACGCTGCATGCGACCGCGCAGGATTCCAAGAACGATGTCCTTGCTACGGGCGCCGTGCTGGCATGTGCGATTGTTTCGCAGGTGACGCACATCAATCTTGACGCATGGGTTGGCTTTGCCGTTGGCGCCTATATTGGCTGGAGCGGCCTTGAACTTATTCAAGATACGGTGAGCCCGCTTTTGGGCCAGTCACCCGATCCTAAGCTGGTCAAGCACATTCGAGACAAGATCATGAGCTATCCCGCCGTTTTGGGCGTTCACGATTTGATGGTTCACGACTACGGCCCGGGCAGGAAGTTTGCAAGTGCGCACGCCGAGATGGCGGCCGAGGTCAGCCCGCTGGAAAGCCACGACACGCTCGATAACATCGAGCAGTCGTTTAGGGACGAAGACGGCATGATCGTCACGCTTCACTACGATCCCATCGTGACCGATGACCCCAAGGTGGCGAGCATGCGCTTGCGCATTCACGCCATGGCTCAGGAGATCGATAACCGCCTCTCGATTCATGACCTACGCTGTGTGCCGGGTCCTACGCACACCAACGTGATCTTTGACTGCGTGCGTCCCTCGGATCTGCAGATGAGTGCCGAAGACTTAAAGCACGCGCTGGCACAACGGGTCGAATCGGAATATCCCAAGTCGATTGCCAAGATTACGATCGACGAAGACTACGTAGGGCATACCCACGAGTAAGGCTGTGCCGGCAAAGCAGGTTATGCAGAAGGGGAGAGCATGAAGAAGCTGTATCTACTCCGCCACGGTCAGACGGAGTTCAACGTCAAAAAGCTGGTCCAGGGCCGCTGCGATTCACCGCTGACCGACCTGGGCCGTCAGCAGGCACGGGTGGCAGCCGCAGGGCGCAAAGCCCACAACGTCGTTCCCGACAAGGTGGCCTCCTCCCCTTTGGGCCGAGCCATGGACACGGCAAGTCTCGTCGCATGCGAGATCATCGGTCCGGACGCAGCAGTCGAGCCCTGCGAAGGCATCATCGAGCGCTGCTACGGCACCTTCGAAGAAGGCCCGCACGGCGCGCTACCCACCGACGTCTGGGATCCGGGCGAGGACCTGGTCCCCTTCGGAGGAGAAGGAAGCCAGGCGCTGCAAGAACGTATGGTGGATGCGCTTACCAATATCATGGGCTCCGAGGGCATCGAAACCCTCCTAGCAGTAAGCCACGGCAGCGCCAGCCGCCAATTCATCAAGGCTGCAGCCCCAGAGGGCTTCGAGCTCCCAACAAAACTCCCCAACTGCGCCATCATGATCTTCGATTTCGATGAGGCAAAGCTACAAGCAGAAGGCGAACCGTCCCAATGCAAGTTCACCCTCCAGCAAATAGTGGACCCCCAACAAAGTTATTAGCCTGAGCGAGCAAGGTTTAGCAGACATCAACGTGGCGTTCCCAGTGTGCGGCGGGGGGGGGGGGGGCGGATCGAAAAAAAAAATAAATAAGGAAAGAAAAGAAAGGGGGGGACGGAGAAAAGGAGAGAAAGGAGGAAGGA
>URTW01000025.1 GCA_900550815.1 uncultured Collinsella sp. | reverse complement strand
TAAACCTAGGCGCGGGGCCAGTCGGGCAGGCAGGCAGCGAGGGAGGCGAGGAGCGCATCCTTGTCCATGTGACGGCCGATGATGCACAGGCTTGTCATGCGGTCTCCCGTCTCGTCGTCCCAAATCTGCATGATTTCGGGGTTCTCGTCGATGATCTTCTGCTTCTCGCCCTCGGGCGCCGAATCGACAAACAGGCCGTTCTCCATCAGGCGCATCTGGTGGCCGGCCTGCTCAAACATGTAGCACATGTCCGGATCGCCGGTCTGCCACAGCGGACCCTTGACGCGGATGACCTCGTCGGGCCACTCCTGCTCAACAAAATCGGTGAACTTCTGCAGGTCAAACGGCTTGCGGCGCGAGTACACAAAGGTCTCGATGTCGTACTCGAGCACCTCGGGGTCGTCGTGCTCCTCGGGATGCTCCATGGCCTCGATCCAGGCGGCGGAGTTGTAGGCGCGCATAAAGTCGAAGCGGTCGGTATCGAGCAGCTCCTCCATGGGGACCTCGCCGTTTTGGGCCTCGACGATCACGGCGTCTTTCTGCAGGCTGCGCACGATGGCCTTGAGCTCGGCGATCTGCTCAGGGCTCACGGTATCGGTCTTGTTGAGGATCAGCGTGGAGCAGAATTCGATCTGCTGGATGAGCAGGCTTTCGATGTCGTCCTCGTCGATATCCTCGGCCAGCAGGTCGCGACCGCCGTTGAACTCGTCGTACATGCGGGCGCAATCGACCACGGCCACGATGTTGTCGAGCGCGAGCTTGGGCTCGCCGCCCACCTTGGCCTCGTCGCAGAAGCTCGAGATGGTGTAGGCGATGGGGATAGGCTCGCAAATACCCGATGCCTCGATGATGATGTAGTCGAAGTTGCCCGAATCGGCGATGCCCTGCAGCTGGTTGGCCAGGTCGTCCGAAAGCGTGCAGCAGATGCAGCCGTTGGTGAGCGGGATGAGGTCATCGGTCTCGGAAAGGCCGCCGTCGGCGATAAGGCTGGCGTCGACGTTGATCTCGCCGATATCGTTGACGATCACGGCGGCGCGGATGCCGCCGTCGTTAGCGAGGATGTGGTTGAGCAGCGTGGTCTTGCCGGCACCGAGGTAGCCGGTAAGCATGATGATCTTCACGGGTTTGTTGGGCATGTGCCCTCCTTTGTTAGACATGGCTTACAGTTGAATCTTATGCCAAACGCCTGCTCTAATACCCACGCGCCGGCAAATAACACAAGCTACTCCCAGGCTCCCCATACATCGGGGCAATAACCGACGGTGGCCTTTTTGCCGTTGCGCACGATGGGCTCGGCCAAGACCTGCTGGTTCTCGAGCAGCTTGTCGAAGCGCTGACTGGGGGTGAGATGCTGAATGAGCGCGCGCGTCTCCTCGTCCTTGGCTTTGGGGTTGAGCAGCTTGTCGATGCCGCCGACCGCCTGCATCACGCTCGTGAGCTCGCCTTTGCTCATCTCCTTTTCCTTAAGGTCGATAAACTGCACCTTAATGCGGCGCTCCTTAAAATAGCGCTGGGCCTTTTTGGTGTCGAACGACTTCTTAGTCCCGAAGATTTGAATATTCATGGTTCCGCCGCTCTATCGAATGAAGTTGGTCGTTGCTCGATCTGCCTCGGGTGCGTTGATACCGGCGGCCTGTCCGGCCTCGATGCAACGTAGGAGCCAAGCCATGTTCTTACCGATGTTTCGCATGGTGGCAAGGCCCTCGGCATCCCCATCGGCGTCGCCGGGCACGCGGCCAAACACGTTGTTCCAGTAGGTGGAAGCAACTACGGGCATCTGCTTAATGGTGAAGTACTTGTTGAGCACATCGAACGTGGTTGCCGTGCCGCCGCGACGGGCGACGGCGACCGCGGCGCCGGGTTTGTGCTCAAAGGCATGCCCGCCGGCATAGAAGGCGCGATCGAGGGCCGAAAGGATGCGGCCGCTGGGGTGCGCGTAGTAGACGGGTGAGCCAAAGACAAAGCCGTCTGCTTGCTCGGCGGCAGCGATGAGCTCGTTCACCACGTCATCGTCAAAGGTACAGCGACCGCAAAGCTTGCCGCACTGGCCGCAACCGATACAATCGCGAATGGGCTTGGCGCCCAGCTGAAACACCTCGGTATCAATGCCTTCGGCATTGAGCTGCTCGGCGACCTCGGCGAGTGCGCGGGCGGTGTTGCCGTTTGCCTTGGGGCTGCCATTGACCAAAAGAACCTTCATCACAAACTCCCTCTGCTTTAGGTGACTTCTGCAGAGGATTATCGCACGATGGGGGAGGCGGCGCGGGCGCGGCGCTAATCCAGTTTGGTACCTGGCACCTGCACGGCTTTCCGGAGCAACGCTTTGAGCTCGTTCAAAATGGAAACGGGCTGACGGTCGACGCCGTCCAGATGAAGCGTGGCCACGCGAATGGGCGGCTGATATTCAAGCGAGCCGATGAGCACAGGAGAACCCAGGAACCGTTCGATGTCGCTTGCGATCTCGTCGATTGCCTCGGGGCCGAGTTCATCGAAGAGTGCCACGAACATCGGCCCCGTCGAGCGGAACAGGCGGCCCTTGCCGCGCGAACAATCCATGAGGCAGGCGGCGCTTTCGGCGAGCACGCGGGCGCCTGCATCGAATCCAAAGCGGGCATTGACCTCGGCGATATCGTCAACCTTAATGGCAATAAAGCCTGCCTCGCGCGCCACGCGACGCATTTCGCCAATGGCGTTGACCAGGGCGTGAATATCGCCCAGGCCGGTCACGGAATCGGTCGTATCCGCTAGGCTTCGGTTGACGATAATGCCCACATACATGCTGGGCTCGGTATCGGTGCCGTCCAAGCGGTAGCCCGTGCAGTCGCAAAGCACGTATTTTCCGGTGGCATCCATTACGCGATACTGCATGTAGTGGAAGTGCCACGTGCCGTTTATCACCATGTCGAGCTCGGCGCGTACGTTGTCGCGGTCCTCGGGATGAACGCGGGCAAGCCACATATCGACCGAATTAAAAGGATGCTGGGAGGGCAGGTCAAAATCGCGCACGGCGTTAACCGACCATTGCGATTCGCCCGTATCGAGGTTAAGGATGAACGGATAGCGCGTCTCGGAGCTCATGGAGATCGCTTGGAACACCCGGTCGTTGCAGGGAAGCTGATCGACGATTGGGCGTTGCGGCGCGTCACTGTCTTTCGGTTGCTGCACACGATGCATAAGCTTATAGCGATACATCTTGCGATCGGCATCCATCGTCATCTGGCGACGCGTGTCGCCGGCAAGTGGATCGACGCGCGAGCAGCCAAAGCTAAAGCTGCCGATCATAGGCGCCTTGCCACCTGAGCTCGCCTCGATCAGCCCGGCACGTACCTGTTCCAAGCGCTGCTCGAGTTCAGTCTCGTTTGCGGAGAGCGAGATGAGCACAAACTCGTCTCCACCGATACGGAACAGCATCTCATCGTGCTCCATGGTTTCGGAGAGCGTGCGGCAGATGCTCAGAATATAGCGATTGCCTTCGGCGTGGCCAAACCTATCATTGCAATGTTTGAGATGGTCGATGTCAATATAGGCGCAGGTGAAGGGGTCGCCTTTGCGCCAGAGTTGCTCGACGTGACGGTCGAATCCGTTGCGGTTGCCCAAGTTGGTGAGCGGATCGATATAGGCGTTGCGCTCAAGCAGCTGGCGCTCTTGTTGCAGGATGGCATGCGTCTTTTGCAGTTGCTCACCAACGGCGCGTAGCCCAGCAGGCAGCGCGGCAACATCGAGTTCAGCGGTCGAGACGCCGTTCGCAAGTCGCTGAAGATAGGCAATAATCGATTGCTCGCCCAGGCGATATGACTCGTTCATGATGGATAACCTCCTTGGGCGGAACAACGGTTTGTATCATATCCCCAATTCGGTTTGAATTGGGGATATAAGTTAGCTAATGGAGACAAATGTCCCTTCGACGGTGGCGTTTTGCGCGCGAGCGTATCAGTTGTTATTGCCACCATCGAGCAATGCCTCAAAATCCTTCGCCGGCATGGGGCGGTAGTAGAGGAAGCCCTGAGCGTAGCGGGCGCCCATTTGTCGTAGCATGTTCGCCTGCTCATCTGTCTCGACGCCTTCGACCACGACGGGCAGATGGAGCGACTGCGCCATTTCGAGCATCGATGAAATGATTTGCGTGCTGCGGCCTTGATCACGGTCGGTGGGCACAAAGGTGCGGTCGAGCTTGATGACGTCGACGTTGACGTTCTTGAGCATCGCGAGCGTGGACTGGCCGGTGCCAAAATCGTCCATATAGGTCGAGAAGCCGCGGGTGTGCAGGTCGGCCGTCAGTTTGTCCACGGCCTCGGACTCTCCCGTATAAGCCGTCTCAGTGATCTCGATACGCATGAGCTCGGGCGGTAGGTTGTATTGGGCGGCAAGCGCCCCCATATGCTCGGCCACATCGCAGGCAAGGATATCCACGCGCGACACATTAAGCGAAACCGGAACCACACGAAGTCCTCGATTGATGCGTTCGCGCAGCCACGAGGCGACACCCTGCCAAATGTACTTGTCGAGCGTCACCACAAAGCCGCTTTCCTCGAGTGCGGGGATAAACGTTGCGGGCGAAATGAGAGAACCGTCCTTGTCAATCCAGCGCGTGAGTGCCTCGGCGCCAATGATCTCGCCGGTTTCCATGTCGACCTGGGGCTGCAGGTAGTACGTGATGCGGCCGTTTGAGAGCGCATACTGGAACTCGGTTAGCGTGTGGTGGAACGCAACCTCATGCTCATATTCCTCGGGGCGGAAAACGGCAATGCGCTCCTTAAAGTCGTTTTTGGCGCGTCGATTGGTAAACATGGCCTTGGCCTGCGCGTCGATAGTGATTTCCTCATTGGAGTCGATGGGGTAAACGCCCATGGACGGCCAGAAGCCTACGCCATCATCATGTCTGGCTACGGCCTCGCGAACGCGGTTGTAGATTTGATGGACGGTGATGTGCTTAAAAGGGATGAGTACGCAAAAGTCATCTTGGCCCCAGTACCCTGCGACGCCCATATCGGCATTCTCGATGTCCTTGAGGACCGTGCCCACATCGGCGAGTACGCGGTCGCCCTCGGCCTGGCCGTGCCATTCATTAAACAGGCGCATGTGGCCCATGTCGACCGTGGCGATGCACCAGGTGCCGTCGCGCCTTGCCTCGAGAAATGCGTTGGCGCGCCGCATAAACTCGCTGGGTCGATAGAGGCCCGTGAGCATATCGATGCGTTCGGCGATGGCGCTTTTGCGTTCGACCTCGGGTATAGGGAGGCTGTCGTTGGGGACAAGCCCGCCAGCTGTGCGAAGGCGACGATCGAGTTCGCCCAAAACAGTCGATGCTTGGGAGTCCAGGCGTTCGTAAAAGGTTGGGACGACAAGACAGACGGGAGCAATGGTGTCGCCTGCGATTTGCACAGGAGCGAAAACGGCCTCTTTAAGGTGGCGGGTCAGTTGCTCGAATGCCTCGTGGTCCAAATCGTTGCTGAGCACGACAAACTGGACGCTTCGTGAACGGTAGACCCGGCTCCTGCCGCGGGTGATCGACAGCATGCGGCCCGCGTATTCGGCAAGCATGTTGTCGACAGCCTCGGCCCCGTAGAGCTCGTTGAGCTTTGTCGTGCCACGAACGCGCACCGCTATAAGCCCTGTCTTGCAACGGTCGAGGCGGCAGGTATCGCTGGCAGTGCCCAGCCTGCGCTGCGTTCCGAGGCCTGTGGCGGCGTCGACGGTTTCGGCAAGTGAGTGGTTGACGAGCTCGCCGACATAGAGCGAGGGGACATTTCCGTCGCCGTCGATACGAAACCCGCGAGCACGGCAAAGGACGTAGTCGCCGACGGCGTTGCGCACACGATACTGCATGACGCGACGGTGCTTGGTACCGTTGTAGACTTGGTCGATGTCGTTGACGAAGGCCTCAAGGTCGTCGGGATGGACGCGCGTTTTCCAGTAATCGCGACAGTTGTCTATGTGCTCTGAGGGAAGGCCAAGATCGCGCAAGGCACCTTGTGACCAAAGGGTGCGATGTTTGTCCAAGTTCTCGATAAAGAAATAACGGCCCTCGTTGAGCATCGAAAAGGCGTCAAAAATACGATCGCTTATTTCGAAGTCGTCGGCGTGAACTTGCGTGATATTGCGTCGATCGAGGTGCATGGCATGACGTAGCTTGTAGTCGTACATGCGATGGTCGGCCTCGAGCGTCATGCGATTGGAAGCTTCGCCCAGGGCAGGGTCGGCATGTGACACTCCGTAGCTAAACGCGCGGGGCATCTCGGAATCGTAGTTTTTGAGCAGAACCGTTCGGCAGTGTTTCAGACGTTCGGCGAGGTCGTCCTCGGTTGCAATCGTAGATAGGATGGCAAACTCGTCGCCGCCTATGCGAAACGCCGCTTCGCCCACCTTCATATACAGCTTAAGATAGAGACTTACCTGCAAGATATAGCGGTTGCCCTCGTCATGCCCAAAGACGTCGTTGCAGTGCTTGAGATTGTCGATATCGATGAACGCCATGGTAACGGGGGCGTCCTGCTCCCAGAGCTCCTCGAGGGAACGGGCAAAGCCGCCACGGTTGCCAAGCCCAGTAAGCTGGTCGGTAAAGGCAGTCCTGATCAGATCCTCCTGCCGCTCGAGAAGGTCACGGACGGTCTTTTCGAGCGTTTCGGTGTAATTGCTGACAGTATCCATGTTCTAAGCGGCTTTCTGAGGTCGGGGCGGATTGCGTCGGGCGAGTTTGTTGTGTACACGCGTCGTTGCTCGGCGTTTTGCGTGTATCCAGGCCCCCGCCTTGCTGCGTTGTTGAGTTAATTTGTCGGCTAATGTTCGCTGTTGATAACAGCTGAGTAGTGTAAACAACAGCACACAATTATATATGGGTGCACATGCTGTGGGCGGCTATTGTTCGACAGGCGGTGGCGCGACGATGCGATGTTCGATGAAAATGCGACTGAGACGATATATGTTGACGGGTATACTTGTTCCGTTTGAATTTGCGGGGACGGAGATGGTCGCATGGCACAGTCAAATACGACGCGCACGGTGGGGCTGGCACTCGAGGGAGGCGGCTACCGCGGCATGTATACGGCGGGCGTGCTCGACGTATGGATGGAGCATGGCTTAACTTGCGACCATATGGTGGGTGTCTCGGCGGGCGCGGCGTTTGGCTACAACTTTAAATCGCGCCAGATCGGCCGCGCCATTCGCTATAACAAGGCCTATTGCGCCGACAAGCGCTATGCGAGCGTGACCAGCTGGCTGCGAACCGGCGATATGTACAATGCCGACTTTGCTTATCACGAGGTGCCTATCGAGCGCGATCCCATCGACTTGGAGGCGTATCGCACCTGTCCCATGCGATTTACGTGCGTGTGTACCGATATCGAGACGGGCAAGGCCGTCTATCACGATCTGCCGTATGGCGACGAGCGCGATATCGAGTGGATTCGGGCGTCGTCGGCAATTCCCGTGGCGACGCGTCCCGTTGCTATTGACGGGCATAAGTATCTGGATGGTGGCGTGGCTGATTCTATTCCCAGCGCGTGGCTGTTTGCGCAGGGGTATGACCGCAATATCGTGGTACTCACGCAGCCGGCGGGCTTTGTGAAGCAACCCAACAGCGTGATGCCCATGCTGCGGCGCGTGTTCCGTCACTACCCGGAGTTTGTTGCAGCGCTTGAGCATCGGCATGAGGTCTACAATGCCACGCTCGATGACCTGGCACGTCGCGAGGCTGCCGGCGAGATCTTTGTGGTGCGTCCGAGCGAATCGGTGAAGGTGCCGTCGCTGTGTCGCGAGCCCGATGAACTTGAGCGCATCTACCAGATTGGTCGCCGCGATGCGGAGGCGACTTTGCCGGCGTTGGAAGCGTATCTGGCGGGGTAGAGGCTGCTGCCGCCATCTCGGCGGAAAGTGCATCCCGGAATGGAGGCTCAAACTGGGATGCGCTTTCCATTGCTGAAGATATGAGGCTGCGAATCAGCTGCTCGGCCTGAGCCTACGCCTGCTGCCAGGTGGCGACGAGCTCCTTGGCGGCGGCGTAGGGGGCGTCGGCACTGCAGACGGCGCGCACCACAATGAAGCCAGCGACGCCGGTGGCCTTGAGCTGCGGCAGGTCGGCCGTCTTGACGCCGCCGCCCACCACGATGGGCACGGGGCTTGCCGCATGGAGCGCGGCCAGGTCCTCAAAGCTCTTGGTGATGATAGAGCCGTCGGCCGCGCGTCCGCAGTCGCGCTTGGTCTCGGTCTCGTGGAGTGGGCCGATGCCAAGGTAGTCGACCAAACTCATATCGGCGGTCTTGACGTACTCGAGCATCTCCTCGCAACGGGCCGAAAGGCCCACGATGGCGTCGGGGCCCAGCAACTTGCGACAGACCTCGACGGGAATATCGCTATGGCCCACGTGCACCCCGTCGACAGCGCTACCCTGCTCGCGCGCGGCCAGCACCCAGACCAGACGGTCGTCGATTAACAGGGCGACCTGACCGGTCTTGCCGGCCTGTGCGATTGCCTGCGCGGCGTCGCCGGTCAGCGCAATGATCTCGCGGGCGCTTGCCACCTTGGAGCGCACCTGGATGCAGGTAAAGCCGGCGTCGAGCGCCTGGGCCACCACATCGCCCACGGGGCGCCCGAGCGTGTTTTCGGGGCCGAGTACCAGATAGGCCGAGATATCAAGGTTGTCGCGGATGCTCATCGTGCTTCCTCCTGCTTTTTGATCTGTGCTTCCATGCGCTCGAGCTTGCCGGTCATGGTGTCGGTAAATCCGGGTCGAATATCGGCTTTGAGCACGACTTCGGTGCGGATTCCCTTGCTCGCCAACACAAAGGTTGCGTCGCGCACGACCTGCATGACCTCGTCCCAGTCGCCCTCGATCTCGGTGAACATCGAGGTGGTGCGGTTGGGAAGGCCGCTCTCGCGAATGACGCGCACGACCTCGGCGACCTCGGCGGACAGCTCGTCGCCGGTGCCGCACGGGGCGATGGCCACGGCGATGAGCGTGTTCATTCCGGCATTGGTTGCGGGCTCGGACATGGCTTACGCCTCCTCGAGCTCGAGCTGGTTGTTGGCGATGTCCTGGGCGGTCGCGCGGTAGAGCTCGTCGATAAAGGCGACCTTAAAGCTTGCCGGGGCGTCGGCGACAGCGGCGGCACGCGTGCCGGCCACGTAGTAGACGGCGGTGCCGCAGACGGCTGCCGTAAACGGGTCGGCGGCGCAGGCGTACACGGCCAGCACGCCGCCCTGCGAGCAGCCGCAGCCGGTGATCTAGGACATGAGCGGGCTGCCGCCGTGGGACATGGCCACGGTCGTGCCGTCGGTGATCAGCTCGACTTCGCCCGAGACCACTACGGCGCCGCCGGTGTAGCGGGCGAGCGCCACGGCGGCATCGCGGGCGGCGTCGACCGTGTCGGTGGTATCGACACCGCGCACGCGGCTCAGATCGGCCGCCTCGCCCTCAAGACCCCACAAGCCGGCGAGTGCGATGATCTCGGAGGCGTTGCCGCGTACGATGGCGGGCTTGTACTGCTTGAGCTCGATTACCAGCTGGGTGCGCAGGCTACCGATGCCTAGGCCCACCGGATCGAGCACCCAGGGCTTGCCGGCGTCGTGTGCCGCCTTGGCCGCGCGGGGAATCGTCTGCTCGTAGATGGGGAAGAGCGTGCCCATGTTGAGATAGATGGCGCCGCCGCCGGCAACGAGCGCCTCGCCCTCGTCGGGCAGATAGACCATGGCGGCCGAACCGCCCACGGCGAGCTGCGCGTTGGCGACAAAGTCGAGCGTCACCGTGTTGGTGATGGAGCCGGCCATCGGATTGGTGGCGCGAATCTCCTCCACGGCCTTGACCACATTTTGCTTAAGCTGTTCCGAATCAATCACTGCACATGCCTCCTTGGCATAGAAAAGGGGCGCTGTGCATAGACAGCGCCCCTGTAAAGGCGGCATGCTCCCTACGCCAGCATTAACTGACAGGTTCAAAGGATTGGGCCCATTGCCCTCTCAGCCTTGTGGTTTGCACCGCCGGCACTCCCGCATCGAATCTGTTGTTCCCTATACTAACGCACCTGCCAAAAAGGGACAGGTTTATTTTGGCTGGTCGTTACAATAGGTAGGACCGATACGAATGGGGGCCTTATGATTAAACTTGTGCTGACCGATATGGACGATACGCTGATTCCAGCCGGGCATGACGGCGCCAGCGACTACGCCATTGAGGGTATTCATGCCATGCAGACGGCGGGCCTGCACTTTGGACCGGTTTCGGGTCGCCAGCCGTCCGCGATGGGCTGGATGTTCAAAAATCGTTCCGAGTGTTTTTCGACTGGCGCGTTTTGTAACGGCCAGGTGATGTTTGTCGACGGCGAGGTTGTTGCCTCCCGTGCGAGCGACAACGGTGCCCTCATGCGCCTTGCCGACTATCTTGAGCAAGAGACCGACGATACGTACCTGAAGGTCTACAGCCTGGGCGATGACTTTTGGGGCAACGATGCCTACTGCGTGACGAGCGATCCCGAGCGTGTGTGTCGCGCTATGGAGTCGGGCGGCAATGCGTGGCTCAAAGGCGAAGAGGCTCCGTGCCGTCCCGTCGTCGATGATGCGCCGGTGTTTAAGGCGAATATCTGGAGTGCCCGTTCGCGTGAGGAGCTCGCGGAGCTACGCGAGCGCGTTGCCGCTGAGGTGCCGGAACTCTCGCTTGTGTTTCCCAACAACCGAGTGCGCCTGTTCGACATTCTTCCAGCCGGTTGGGACAAGGGTTGCGCTGCGCTGGAGTTGGCGCGCGCTTTGGGTCTGACGCCCGATGAGGTGGCCGTATTTGGCGATTCCGATAACGATTTGCCCATGATCGGTGCCGTTCCCAACTCCGTTGCAGTCGCCAATGCCAACGAGGCTGTCACGGCTGCCGCGCGCTGGCATATCGGCGCTGCGGCAGACGATGCGGTTGCCGGGGCTCTGCATCAGATTGCCGTCTGCGCCGCGACGGGGGAGATGCCGCCGTTTATGCGCCAGATGGACGCGGCGGGTCTTGGCATCACGAACGTCTAGGGAGAAGGCTATGAAGCTCCAGCAGCTCAGATATGTCGTCAAAGTTGCCGCATGCGGCAGCATTACCGAGGCCTCGCGCCGTCTCTTTGTGTCGCAGCCTTCGATTACCGCGTCGATTCGCGATCTCGAAAACGAGATGGGTGTGCACATCTTTGAGCGCACCAACAAGGGCGTCATTGTGTCCGAGGAAGGCGAGACCTTCTTGGGCTATGCGCGCCAGGTGCTCGACCAGGCCGATCTGCTCGAAGGCAAGTACAAGGGCGCGTCCGAGCAGGTGCCGCACTTTAGTGTGAGCTGCCAGCATTATTCCTTTGCCGTTAATGCGTTTGTCGATGTGATCCGTGAGTTCGATGCCGCGCGCTACGACTTTACCCTGCGCGAGGAGCAGACTCACGAGATTATCGAGGACGTCGCGCATATGAAAAGCGAACTGGGCATCCTGTATCTGTCGGAGCACAATCGCGAGGTCATCGAGCGCATGCTGGCGGCCAACGAGCTCGTGTTCGAAGGGCTCTTCTGCGCCACGCCGCACGTTTTTGTGTGCGCAGACCATCCGCTGGCGGGCCGCTCCAGCGTGACGCTCGAGGACTTGGAAGACTACCCGTTCCTGTCCTATGAGCAGGGCAGTTATAACTCGTTCTACTATTCCGAGGAACTGACCTCGACGTTTGAGCGCCGCAAGAATATCCGCGTGCGCGACCGTGCGACGCTGTTCAACCTGGCCATGGGCCTCAACGGCTACACGGTATGCTCAGGCGTGATCAGTCACGAGCTCAACGGCCCCGTCATCATCTCGATTCCGCTCGATGTGGACGAGTACATGGAGATCGGCATCATTACGCGCAAGAACACGACGCTCACGCGCTACGGCCAAGCCTATATCGACGCGATTCGTCAGCATATTTAGCCGCTGTATTCTGCACGGGTCAAATCTCTTTATGGCAGTCCAGACTGATATAGGAAGCATCTATATCAAACTGTCATAAACGTATATTTTACGATGACCACATGAGCGCTCATACTCTGTCTCGATAAAGCAACCAATGCAAAGGGAGATATCTATGAGCACTTCGATTCAACCGAACGCGCCGTTTCGCGCCGATATCGTCGGCAGTTTTCTTCGTCCGCAGGCCGTCAAGGACGCCCGCGCCGCCTATGTCGCGGGTAAACTCGACGCTTCCGGCCTTAAGGCCGTCGAGGACGAGGCCATCCGCGACTTAGTGGCCAAGCAGAAGGCCGCCGGCCTGCAGGTCATCACCGATGGCGAGTTTCGCCGCAGCTACTGGCACCTCGATTTTATGTGGGGGCTGAACGGCGTCGAGCGTCGCACCTCGCGCACGGGCTATATGTTCCATGACGAGGAGACGACGGCAGACACCGCCGTGGTGACCGGTCCCATCAGCGGCGAGAACCATCCGTTCGTCGAGCACTTTAAATTTGTCAAGGCGCTCGAGGGGGAGGACCAGGTCGCGCGTCAAACCATCCCGGCGCCGATTCAAACGTTCTCTGAGGTCACGCTCGATCGCTGCGACGGCCAGCAGGAGAGCCTGCGCGCCGTCTACAAGACCGATGAGGAACTTGCCGACGCCATTGCAGCCGCTTATCGTACGGTGATCGCCGACCTGTACGCAGCAGGCTGCCGCAACATCCAGTTTGATGACTGCACCTGGGGCATCTACTGCGATACCGACTTTGTGTCCAAGACCGGCATGAGCCCGGTCGATCTGCAAAAGGTAAGCGAGCTGGGCGTGGCGCTCAACAACGCCGCCATCGCGGACAAGCCCGACGATCTGGTTATCAACACGCATGTATGCCGCGGCAACTACCACTCTACCTATGCCTTCGAGGGCGGCTACGACCCCATCGCGCCGTACCTGTTCGCAAACGAGGATGTCGACGCATTTTACTTGGAGTTCGATACGCCGCGCGCCGGCGGTTTTGAGCCGCTCAAGTACGTTGCCCCGGGCAAGAAGGTCGTGCTGGGCTTGGTAACCACCAAGGCGGCAGAGCTCGAGAACGAGGATGTTATCGTCGAGCGCATCCGCGAGGCTGCAAAGTACGTGCCGCTCGAGAACCTGTATCTGTCGCCTCAGTGCGGCTTTGCCAGCTGCGAGATTGGCAACAAGCTGACCGAGGATGAGCAATGGGCAAAGATCGCGCTGGTCAAGCGCATTGCCGAGCGCGTTTGGAAATAGCGCTAGTGTTTGCAGGTGGCGGCGCGTGCGAGGCATAGTGTATCGCGTACAATGGTTCGGATCGTATCGTTCGGGCAGGTTATCCGATATGCCTGATCGCCCTTCCATTCGAAAGGACATCCATGTCCCAGTCCTCGACGCCCGCCGTCAGCGATGTCATCTACGCCGCATCGTCGCTCGGCCGCCCGCGCATGTTCGTGTTGGGTTTGCAACACATGTTTGCGATGTTCGGAGCCACGGTGCTCGTGCCCGTGCTCACCGGCCTTTCCGTTTCGGCGACGCTTCTGTTCGCCGGCGTCGGCGCGCTGCTGTTTCATTTTCTGTCGCGCGGTAAGGTACCGGCATTCTTAGGCTCATCGTTTGCCTTTATTGCCGGTTATGCCGCAATCGCGCCCAACGGCGAGGCCGAGCTTTTGCCCTACGCCTGCCTGGGCGTAGCTTGTGCCGGTCTGCTCTATCCGGTGCTGGCGGCGCTCTTCCGCGCGTTTGGCGCCAAGCGTGTCATGCGTTTCTTTCCGCCGGTGGTGACTGGCCCCATCGTCATTTCCATCGGCTTGATCCTGGCAAGTTCCGCTATTGCTAACTGCCAGACCAACTGGCTTGTGGCTGTCATTGGCGTTGTCGTTATCGTCATCTGCAACATCTGGGGCCGTGGCATGGTCAAGATCGTGCCGATTTTGCTGGGCGTTGTGGTGAGCTATGCCGTTGCGGCTGCGCTCGGCGAGGTCGACTTTTCTGGCGTCGCAGCCGCTCCTTGGGTTGGTTTGCCCATCGTGTGGGACAACACCGTGTTTGCACTCTTTGGGCCGCAGTTCGATAGCGGTCTTGCCACGACGGCCATCATCACCATCATGCCGCTGGCCTTCGCGACCATGATCGAGCATATCGGCGATATCTCTGCTATCGGTTCGACTTGCGAGCGCAACTACATTGCCGATCCCGGTCTGCATCGCACGCTGCTCGGCGACGGCCTTGCCACGATTCTGGCTTCGCTCTTTGGCGCTCCGGCCAACACTACGTATGGTGAGAACACCGGCGTGCTCGCCCTGACGCGCGTGTTCGACCCGCGCGTAATTCGAATTGCCGCGTGTTGCGCCATCGTGCTTTCGTTCTGCCCCAAGTTCGCGGCTGTCATTGCGGCCATGCCGGCGTGTGTGATCGGCGGTGAGTCGCTCGTGCTCTACGGCATGATCAGCGCTGTGGGCGTCCGCAACCTCATCGAGAACCAGGTCGATTTCCAGAACAACCGCAACGTGCTGGTTGCCGCGCTGGTGCTCGTGCTTTCGCTCGGCATCGCGTACCGCACCGCCGGCGCCATCGTGATGGCGCAGGGCGGCGTGACCATTTCGCTGTCCGGCATTGCCGTGGGCTCACTGGTGGGCATTGTGCTCAACGCCATCCTGCCGGGTAACGACTTTGAGTTTGATGTCTCCGAGCTTGAGGAGGCTGCTGAGTAGCAGCTGCGTTCAGCTAAAACAAGATATGGTGCCCATGCGTATATGCGTGTGGGCACCATTTTTAATGTGTCATTATCCAGTGGATGCCGCGGGCCATGCGTAAGTCGGTTTGGGCAAAGTGATTGCCGGGGTTGAGCTCCAGCGTTGTTGGGATGCCGCGCTCGACGAGCAACGCTTCCATCGCGCGTGTGTCGTCGAGTACATGCCGCATCATGCGGTTGGGCGTCTTGGTTTCCTTTTTGCCGAGTGATAGATAGACGGCTTGCGGGCTGCCGGCAAAAGGGGCCGTACTGGCACGGTCGACAAATTCGGGAAACCACAGCGACCCCGATGCGCTCGCCGCGCGGTCAAAGGCGTCGGTTTGCCAGAGGGACCAGAGTGCGAAGAGGCCCGCGAGCGAGTAACCGGCAATGCCGCGCCAGGTGGGCGGCTGAGGAAGCGACGACTCGACCTGGGGGATTATCTGATTCAGCAGCTCATCAAGAAAATCGGCAGCTTGGCCGCCGAAAGGCTCGGCATCGCGTACGGTCCCGTCGCATGCCCAGGGGCTCAGCTCGCGATTCCAATCGAGCCCGCCAATGGTGACGAGGGCGAATGGCGGACAGTCGAGCTCTCGGCAACACTTATAAACCTCGCTGCCGTCGCCCACGACCACAGGAAGGTAGATGACAGGCGCGCTTTCCGTATGATTCGAATAAACGGTTATCTGCTTTTGATGCGCTTCCATGACGGGCTTCTCTCAGTGTTGTGATATCGGCAGCCCCAATTGTCGCACGCCAGCGTATGCCGGTTGGGCTAGACCAAAGACAATCTCGTGCATCCCCTGCGGACGCATATGGAAAACGCCACCGCCGGAGGGG
Source organism: uncultured Collinsella sp. (assembly GCA_900550815.1). Taxonomy (GTDB): domain Bacteria; phylum Actinomycetota; class Coriobacteriia; order Coriobacteriales; family Coriobacteriaceae; genus Collinsella. The sequence continues at coordinate 90 of URTW01000025.1, read as the reverse complement.
AGCTCGGCGGTGGCGTTGTTAAACGGAGCTGGGGCTCGGGGCCTGCGCGGGGGCTGCCATGTGCGCAGAGGCGACAAAGCCCGCTTACGG
>URTW01000024.1 GCA_900550815.1 uncultured Collinsella sp. | reverse complement strand
GCACCGCGCAGCCCGCCGAGCACTACGACATCGCGCGCGACGAGGCCATGGCGCTTGGCGACTCGATGAACGACTACGAGAGCATACGCTTTGTGGGCACGGGCTGCGCCATGCAAAACGCGCGTCCAGCGCTCAAGGCGGTCGCCGACCGCGGCATCGGCCGTAACCGCGACCCCGCCGCTCAACAGGAATTGCGCCGCGCGCTGGACAGCCTTTCCTAGTCTGGCACCTGGGGACAGTCCCTGCGGCTATTCGTAAAGACTGCTCCCAGCGACTAGTCGTTTAAGAACGTCCCCGATGACCATCGCCAAGGAGTGTCCCAGGGTGCCGGCACAATAGGAACGTCCCCAGCTGCCGGCAGCATTTCGCCGCAACAGCAAAAGCCCGCGCTGGCAACAAATGTCACCTGCGCGGGCTTGGTGGGCGCTCACAAAGGCACGTTACAGAGGCCCACGTCAGTTATGGATTACCGGACGGCACCGGCACGCGATGCCTCCGTCGGCTTACCAAGCGATGAAGCCTGCCGCAGTCTTAGACTATCGGCGCAATGCCGGCAAAGTGCAGATACAGCGAAATGATTGCCACGACAATGACCACCGCTGCGATCAGCTTGTCGTGCAGATGCGGAAGCACCGGTTTACCGCGGCCTCGCTCGCCCAGCATATAAACGGGAATGGCCGGAGCAAAAAGAATCGTCGTGATCATAACGCCCTGAAGACCCGTCGACCACACCAGGAACAATGTGTAGATGAAGCCGAGCGTACCGAAGAAGCGGGCTTTGCCGACGCTGGGCGCATGCGGCCCGTCCAGATGCTCGTTCTTCCAGCCAATCACCATGTAATAGGCAGCCGAGCAGACATACGGAACCAGAATCGTGTTGACCGCGCAGCTATAGAAGAACTGGTAGGTGCTCGCCGCCACATACGACACGATCAAGAAAAGCTGCGTGATGCCGGAGCTCACGAGAACCGTTACCACCGGGGCGTCGTGCTTGTTCGTCTTGGCAAACGCCAGAGGGAAGGATCCCTGGCGCGCCGCCTCGACCGGCGTCTCGGACGCAATGATGACATAGCCCAGCAGCGCGCCGACCAACGAAAGGATAACGCCAAGGTTTACGATGGCAGCACCAACCGGACCGATTGCGCACTCGAGAATTCCCGCCATGGAGGGCGTTGCAAGCTGTGCCATCTCCTCGCGCGGCATAATGCCGAGCGACAGCATCGAGATGATCAGATACAGCGTGAATACAGCCGCAAATCCGAGCGCCGTCGAGCGGCCGACGTCACGCACGTACTTTGCACGGCCCGAGATAACGACAGCGCCCTCGATGCCCGTGAAGACCCAGACAAGGGCGATCATGGTCGAGACAACCTGCTCGCCAAAGCCAGGACCAGCCGGCTCTCCCCAGAAGTTGTCCATAAAGATATCGACGTTGAACTTACCCAGGAGCACGATACTCAGCACAAAGAGCCCCAGCGGCACCAGCTTCGCCAACGTGACGATCGTGTTAATGCCCGCAGCCTCCTTAACGCCACGAAGCACAAGGGCGGTAAGGAACCACAAAAACACGCTGGCGCAAACGATAGAAAGCAGGTTGTTACCCGCGCCAAACGCAGGGAAGAAATAGCCCAGCGCGCTAAACAGCAAGAGCGCAAAGCTCACGTTGGAAAGACATGCGCTGATCCAGTAGCCCCAAGCGGAGTTGAATCCAATGTAATCGCCAAAACCGGCCGCAGCGTATGCATAGATGCCGCCGGTCAGGTCGGGACGGGCCTGAGACAAACCGTTGAACACCATCATCAGCGCAAAGACGCCAATAAAGCAAATTCCCCACGAGACGATAACCGCACCGGTATTTGCCCCGCCCGCTGCCATATCGCCGGCAAGCGAGAAGATGCCGCCACAAATACTGGCGGTAATGACCATCATGGTCAGACGAAAGAGATCGAGGCCATTAGGGTCGATAATCTCTTCATTTTGAGCTTTAGAGGCCATTGTATGTGCACCCCCTTCATCATGTGATCGAACGAAAGATGGCCCGGACGTCCCGAATCGGGTGCCGGGCCATCGGTCAAGCGATCATCAGACTGTTACAGCTATCGCGTTAGAAGCGCAGCGACAGGCAAGAAAGGCCGCCGTCGACCTTGCGATACTCGGAGGTGTCAACGACGAGCGTCTTGTAGCCCAGATCCTGCACGGCCTTGAGCACAGTCGGATAGCCCTCGGCAACGATGACCGTACCGTTGACCCAGATGCAGTTGGCGCCGTACGCCTCGTCCTCGGGCACGACGATCTTGTTGTACTGGGCAAAGTCGGGCTTATCGATGAACTCACCAGAGACGAGCATGTTGTTGTCCTCGATGTAGTTGACGCCCGTCTTGAGGTGCAGGACCTCCTCCAGCGGAACCTCAGAACCCTCGAGGCCCCAGCCCTCGAGAATCTCACAGAACTGGCGGATGCCCTCTTCGTTGGTACGAGCGGAGCGACCGACGTAGAAATGGTCACCGACCATCATGACATCGCCGCCGTCGAGCGTGCCCGGAGAAACGATGTGCTTGACATGCTCGTCGTCAAAGAAGCGACGGACGGCCGGCTCGATCTCGTCCTTCTCGCCGTTGCGGCTATCGGCGCCGGGGTTGGTAATGATGGCGCCGCAGCGAGTGATAACGGCCGGATCTTCGACGAAGCAGCTGTCGGGATACTGCTCGAGTGCCGGCAGCACCGACACGTCAACGCCGCACTGCTCGAGCGCATGCTCGTAATCGTAGTGCTCCTCGATGGCGCGCTCGTAGATGGGCTGGCCAAGCTCGGGGGCACTCGTGATGCCATTGCTCAGGGACTTGCCGGGGCGGCGGATGATGACGTGACTGAACTTGGTCATGATGATCCTCCTTGGATCTCTTAGCAGAGAGCGGGACTTCTTCGCGCCCGCCTTCCTTTCGATGGCTTTATCTTAGGGCGGTTTTCCTGTTTTGTATATTGTATACAATCCTGAACGGTAGATATTCTTCGGTAAGCGTATTCTTACGTATCGGCGCAAAGTAGCATGATTTAGCTGGTCGTTCTATAATTCAACTGAGCTATTCAAGTGAAACGTATTTGCTTTTAGAAATATACCGTTAAGGAACATAGGCTCATGGAAACGCTCAGAAGGCCCCTGAAGGACCACGTATACGACTACATTTCGAGCCGTATTGACGCCGGCGAGCTTTCGGCCGGCGACCGGCTGAGCGAGCAAGCGATCTGCGACGCCATGGGCGTGTCGCGCACGCCGGTCCGCGAAGCGCTCATCCAGCTGGCAAGCGACGGCTACCTGGACAATCTCCCCCGCCGCGGATTCCGCGTCCGTGGGTTCGATCAGCAAAACGCCGTTGAAGTCTTTGAGATTATGGGGCCGCTCGACGGGCAGGCCGCATATCTCGCCTGTCCGAATCTAACTGACGACGATATTACGCAGCTGAAATTTCTCGTCGGCTCCATGGACCTCGCGATCCAAGGCGGTCTCATCCGTAAGTATGACGACATTCAGCGAGACTTTCACCTTACGTACTTCAACCGCTGTGGCAACGATCGTCTGCGCGACATGATTTCACAGCTCGAGCGTTGCTTTATCAAGCGCGATTACGAGACTGTTGACCAGGAGACGGCGTGTAAGCTGCTCAATAAAGCCAACAACGAACATGCTCATATTCTTGAGTTGTTCGAAGCACGAGATGCGACGGGCGTGCGCGACTACGTTCGCGATGTCCATTGGAACACAGAAAACGCCCAGTTCACCGTCTGGTAGGAAACGATGCCCTTGCGGAAAGCGTGTCCCGTTATTCCCGCTCGAAACGGGTCGCAGTTTCCCAACGGGGCCCCTCGGGGAAACTGCGACCCAGAATTTGAGCTCGAAACGGGATGTGGTTTCCAAATCGAGGCCCTATGGGAAACTGCATCCCGCCTTCGAGGGCAAAACAGGGACGTAGTTTCCGGACGGGACATCAAAAACAAAGTTGCGGTGGAATAGTTCCTGGATGGGCTGGTTGATGCCCCAGATAGGAACTATTTCACCGCAAGTTATTGAAGGGCTGGGATGCCCGTCCTCTTACAGATGGCGCTCTAGAAAGCGGAAGGCTAGGCGAATCCAGGGGCGGACCGCCACCTGCTTGTCCTCGTTGTCGACCGCGGTGTTGGCGTTGCCGAGCGAAAGGCCGTGACCGCCCTGGTCGAAGACGTGCATCTCGCAAGCGACACCCTCCTCGGCCATGCGCTGCGCAAACGGGTAGACCTGCGCGATCGGTGCCGTCTTGTCATCGGACACGCCCCACACAAAGGTCGGTGGCATCTGGCGCGAAACATGCGTGGTGGGGCAGATGTCGGCCAGATGCTCGTCAGTTGCCTCGCCGCCCGTCACCATCGACAGGTAGTCGTTGAGCAAATCGCGTCCCGTCTTGCCGCCCGTCTTGGGCACGCGCAAGTCAATGCGCGGATCGCGCGTCTGCATGTCGCGCACATAGGCAAAGTCGAGCAATGGATCGCCCAGCACCACGGCATCGGGACGAATGTCGTCCGGACGCGCCCCGGCAAGTGCCGCGAAGGGGCCGGTCTTCCACTGTGTTGCCAGCGAGGCGCAAATCATGCCGCCAGCAGAAAAGCCCACGACGCACACGCGCTTAGGATCGACATGCCACTCGTCGGCGTTGGCGCGCACCGTGGCGACCATCTTGGCAAGATCTGCCTGGGGGTGCGGAAAGCTCACGTCACCCGTAGAACTCGTGACATAGTTGAGCACAAAGGCCTGGTAACCGTGATCCAAAAACGCAAACGCCACAGGATCCTGCTCATGCGGAGCGATATGCGTAAACGCACCTCCGCCACAGATAATCACCGCGGGGCGGCGGCCATTCGGTTTATCGGGCAACGGCTCGGCACCCAAATACGTAAACGTCGCCGGATAATCCTCGGTCGGCTCCTCGCCCCACAGCGCATGGTTCTCGACAATCATATGTGCTCCCTTCGCGCAAATTATGCGCCCTTGTTTTTCGCCTTCAAGCGTACCCCACTTGAACCCGTGGCGCAGAAACACTCCGGCAATAAGTTTCCCTTCAACTGATATATCACATAATCCCAGTTCAGAGGTATCGTTGAGCAGCGTAGAATAGGGGCGTTGACCAAGCCGCGAAACACATGTGAAACGTTTCCGGCAAACCAAACGCGCGATATGCGCCTATTTAAGTTGGAGGCAACTATGGGTCTGCTCGATTCGCTTAAGTCCACCTTCACCTCGACCGGCGAGGCGTCCGTTCCGCCCGCAGCAAGCTTCGCTACCCGCGAAGGCGTCATCTATGCCCCCGTCAACGGCGTGCTCGTCAACCTGGACGAGGTTCCCGACGAGACGATCGCCTCGGGCATGCTTGGCCAGGGCTATGGCATCGAGCCCATTACCGGCACCATCTATGCGCCCGCCAACGGCCGCATCGGCGCCACCACTGTCACCAACCACTCCATCGGCATGATTACCGAGGACGGCCTGCGCGTGTTCATCCATGTCGGCCTGGGCACCGTGGAAATGAACGGCAAGGGTTTTGCCCGCTTTGTCGAGATGGGCGATGTGGTCAAGGCAGGCCAGCCGCTCATCAGCTTCGACCGCGAGGCCATTAAGGCCGCTGGTCACGAGGACATCGTGACCGTCATCGTCTCCGAGCTCGATCGTCTTAAGAGCATCGACCATGTCGGCGAGTCTGGAACGCTTATCGGCGGCAACCCGCTCGTCAAGCTTGGCGACCCGCTGCTGGTAGCCAAGACCAAGTAGCCAGGCCCCGCGCCACACAGCCAAAAGGCACCTCGTCAAGCGCCCGCGACCATTTGGCCGCGGGCGCTTTTCGTTTGAAAAACCATCCCGCCAATGCCTTATCTGTATAGCCCAAATGAGACGAGCTGCTAGAATAACGAACTGTATGGATAACTATCATTCAACCGTTATGGGAGGATACGTGAACCGCACCAAAATCGCGCAGCTCTATGCCGATGCCGAGTCGCTCGGCGGCCAGACCGTCACCGTCGCCGGCTGGGTCAAGTCCGTCCGCGACATGAAGAACTTTGGCTTCGTTACGCTCAACGACGGCAGCTGCTTCCGCGACCTGCAGGTCGTCATGAACCGCGAGGCACTCGACAACTACGACGAGATCGCCCATCAAAACGTCTCGGCCGCACTCATTTGCACCGGCACCGTCAAGCTGACCCCCGATGCGCCCCAGCCTTTCGAGCTTTCTGCCACCTCCATCGAGGTCGAGGGCACGAGCGCCCCGGATTACCCGCTGCAGAAGAAGCGCGCAACCGTCGAGCTCCTGCGCACCCAGCAGCACCTGCGCCTGCGCACCAACCTGTTCCGCGCCGTGTTCCGCATCCGCTCTGTCGCGGCTGCCGCCATCCACCGCTTCTTCCAGGAGCAGGGCTTTGTCTACGTCAACACCCCCATCATCACCACGAGTGACTGCGAGGGCGCCGGCGAGATGTTCCGCGTGACCACGCTCGACCCCAAAAATCCGCCCCTCACCGAGTCCGGCGAGGTCGACTGGAGCCAGGACTTCTTTGGCAAGCATGCGAGCCTCACCGTGTCCGGCCAGCGCAAAGCCGAGAACTTTGCCATGGCCTTTGGCGACGTGTACACCTTTGGCCCCACCTTCCGCGCCGAGAAGAGCTTCACTACCCGCCACGCCGCCGAGTTCTGGATGATCGAGCCCGAGATGGCCTTCGCCGACCTCAACGACTACATGGACAACGCCGAGGCCATGCTCAAGTACGTCCTTAAGGACGTTATGGCCACCTGCCCCGACGAGCTCAATATGCTCAACAAGTTTGTGGACAAGGGTCTGCTCGAGCGCCTGGACCATGTCGCCAACTCCGACTTTGCCCGCGTTACCTACACCGAGGCCGTCGAAATCCTGGAGCAGGCCGTCGCCGCCGGTCACAAGTTTGACTACCCCGTGAGCTGGGGCATCGACCTGCAGACCGAGCACGAGCGCTTCCTGACCGAGGAGCACTTTAAGCGCCCGACCTTCGTAACCGACTACCCGGCCGAGATCAAGGCCTTCTACATGCGCATGAACGAGGACGGCAAGACCGTCGCCGCCGCCGACTGCCTGGTTCCCGGTATCGGCGAGATCATCGGTGGCTCCCAGCGCGAGGAGCGCCTGGATCTGCTCGAGGCCCGCATCAAGGACCTGGGCATGAATCCCGAGCAGTACAAGTACTACCTTGACCTGCGCCGCTACGGTTCCTGCAAGCACGCCGGCTACGGTCTGGGCTTCGAGCGCTTGGTCATGTATCTGACCGGCGTGGGCAACATCCGCGACGTCCTGCCGCACCCGCGCACCGTGGGCAACGCCGACTTCTAATCGTCGGACGCTAGCTCGCGTCGCCACACGCCAACGCTCATCGCACAAGCGCCTCTCGACATCGGTCGAGAGACGCTTTTTTTCAACAGCATCCGTCAAGCTTTTGGCAAGTTTTTGGTCAGTTGAGCAGGGCTGTTGAAAACTCGACCCGCCGTTTGCCGACGACTACCGACCGCCCAGAGCGCCCTGCGCCCCTGGGAAAGCCCCACGTCCTAGGCTCCATACCGTCGCCACCCAAAACGGAAAGGACGTGGGCACCATGACCGAAGCCGCTGTTGAAACCTACGACACCACGACTAGAGGCGCCGCCTCGATGGCAGCCTATCGCGCCATTCGCATCCTGCAGCTCTTGAGCAAAAACACCGGCGAAGACAAGGCCATGCTTTCTGATGAGTTGATCCGGTGCCTCGCCCATCCCGACGACCCCGCCCGCATGCCCATCTCGGCGGCGCGGCGCAGCATCTACACCGCCATCTCCGCGCTTCGCCATGCCGGATACGAAATTGAGTACAAACGCGGCGTGGGCTACAAACTTCTTACCCGCCCGCTCACCGATGAAGAGATCATCCGGCTCCACGGTATGGTCATGCGCAACCGCTCCACGCCTATCGCTATCCGCAAGAGCATGGCGCAGCACTTAGTTGCCATGGCGAGCGCCGACGTTCGCGGCTACCTCGATACACCCGAACCCGCTCCAAGCGCAGGCAGCAAGGCTACCAAGGCAACACGCACGCCCATCAAGCGCATCGACACGTGCGAGCTCGTCGAGCAGGCCATCGACCACGGAACCACGGTGAGTTTTGATATTTCGAGCGTCACGACACGCGGCGAAACCGAAGCAGCACGGATGACACTCCGTCCCTTTGCCATCAGGCAGCGCGATGGCATCTCGTATTTGCTGGGAACGGTCTACAACGCCCGAGGCACCGACGATACGCTGCGCACCGTCGAGATCGCCCGTATGAGAAACGTCACCACACGTCTCCTCGACGGCAAGAAGCTCTTCGCCGCCCTAGACGAGGACGACGCCTCCTCCGCCGCATAAGACCCTCCGCCGCCCATTCGACTACCCGTACCGCCCATCCGATTCTGTATTAAAAAACCCGCCAGGCTGTTGTAAAAATGGACATCAGCGCTACTATAGTTCCACTTGCACTTTGTCCCAGTGCAGTGTTTCCAGCCATTTTTATACTGGGGGTAATGATATGAAGGACATCACCATCAGCCGCAGGAGCCTTCTGGTCTCCGCCGGCCTGCTCGCGCTCGCCCCGCTCGCCGGATGCGGCGGCAACTCTGGTTCCGGCTCCGCAGCCGCCGGTTCCGACTACACCATCGGCGTTCTGCAGCTCACCGAGCACTCCGCGCTCGATGCCGCCAACGACGGCTTTGTCAAGGCCATCAAGGAGAGCGGCCTTAAGGTCAAGATCGACCAGAAGAACGCCCAGAACGACCAGTCCACGTGTAAGTCCATTGCTGACAAGTTTGTGGGCGACAACGTCAACCTGATTTATGCCATCGCCACGCCCGCCGCGCAGGCTGCCGCCGGCGCCACGGCCGATATCCCCATCGTGGGCTGCGCCATCACCGACTACGCCGCCTCCGGCCTGGTCCAGGACAACGACACGCCCGGCACCAACGTCACGGGCGCTTCCGCCCTCACCCCGGTCGCCGAGCAGCTCGAGATGATGCAGAAGGTCCTGCCCGACGTTAAAAAGGTCGGCCTGCTCTACTGCACCGCCGAGTCCAACTCCGACGTCCAGATCAAGGCCGCCAAGAAGGAGCTCGACAAGCTGGGCCTCGAGTACACCGATTTCACCGTCTCGAGCTCCAACGAGATTCAGTCCGTCGTCGAGTCTGCCGTGGGCAAGGTCGACGCGCTGTACTCCCCCACCGACAACACCATCGCCGCGGGCGCCTCGCAGGTGGGCCAGATCTGCAAGGAGAACAAGCTTCCCTTCGTGACTGGCGAGGAGGGCATGTGCATGGCCGGCGGCCTGTTCACCCTCTCCATCAACTATGAGGACCTGGGCTACGCCGCGGGCGAGATGGCCGTTAAGATCCTGAAAGGCGAGGCCAAGCCCGAAGACATGCCGATCAAACACCTCTCGAGCAAGGACCTGGTCGTCGTCAAGAACGACGAGATGGCCGAGGCCCTGGGCATCGACCTTTCCGCTCTGGACGCGTAATGCCATACGCGGCATGCGCCTAGAGCCCGTGCTCGCGCTTTAGCCGCGTTATTCAATATCTGAGCCACAGGGGCGGGCGCTGTAGACCGGCGTCCGCCCTGCTTGTTTCAGGTAAAACAAAACGTCTGTCCGCAGCTCTTCTATGCATTGTTACCGCTATTATGGTGAATCACGTGTCCACCCTATCCTAGGAGGTATGAAGCATGCTCATTGCATTGCAGGGCGCCGTTTCGCAGGGCGTCCTCTGGGGCATTATGGTGCTTGGCGTGTTTATCACGTTCCGCCTACTCGATATTCCCGATATGACCTGCGACGGCAGCTTTGCCCTCGGCGGCTGCGTCTGCGCTGTGCTCATCGTCAATAACAACGTCGACCCGCTGCTCGCCGTGCTGGCCGGCATGTGCGCCGGCGCCATCGCGGGCGCCGTCACGGGCATTTTGACCACCGTCTTTGAGATTCCCGCGATCCTCGCCGGAATCCTCACCCAGATCAGCCTGTGGTCCATCAACCTGCGCATCATGGGCAAGTCCAATACGCCCATTCTTGCCAAGGGCACCGTGTTTTCGGCCGTCAGCAATATGACCGGTCTGCCGCAGTCCACCGTTGCCATCATCTTGGGCATCCTGCTCGCCGTGGCTATCGTTGCCATCCTGTATTGGTTCTTTGGCACCGAGATCGGCTCGGCGCTGCGCGCCACCGGCAACAACGAGTACATGATCCGCGCCCTGGGCGTTAACACCAACTCCACCAAGATGATCGCCCTCGTGCTCTCCAACGCCCTCATCGGCCTTTCGGGCGCGCTCATCTGCCAGAGCCAGAAGTATGCCGACATTGGTATGGGCACCGGTGCCATCGTTATCGGTCTTGCCGCCATTGTTATCGGTGAGGTGCTCGGCCGCCTGCTGCCCGGCGGTCTCACGCAGCTTAGCGTCCGTCTTGCCTCCGCCGGCTTTGGCTCCGTGGTGTACTTCCTTATCCGCGCCATCGCGCTGCAGTTGGGCATGGACGCCAACGACATGAAGCTGCTTTCCGCCGTAATTGTCGCTGTGGCCCTGTGCGTACCCGTGGTTTGGGAGCGCTATAAGCTCCGCAGCTCCTACACGAAGGGGGATGAGGCAGATGCTTAAGCTCTCGCACGTCAAGAAGACCTTTAACAAGGGCACCGTCACCGAGAAGCGCGCGCTCACCGGCGTCGACCTCACCCTGAATGACGGCGACTTTGTAACCGTGATCGGCGGCAACGGCGCCGGCAAGTCCACGCTGCTCAACATGATCGCCGGCGTGTACCCGCTCGATTCGGGCGTTATTGAGCTCGACGGCACCGACATCTCGCGCCTGAGCGAGTCGCAGCGCGCCAAGTACCTGGGCCGCGTGTTTCAGGATCCCATGCGCGGTACCGCTGCCGACATGCAGATCGCCGAAAACCTGGCCCTCGCCAAGCGCCGTGGCCAGCGTCGCGGCCTTTCGTGGGGCGTCACCAAGGCCGAGAAAGATGAGTACGTTGAGCTGCTCAAGCGCCTGGACCTTGGTCTTGACACGCGTCTTAACGCCAAGGTCGGCCTGCTCTCGGGCGGCCAGCGCCAGGCGCGCACCCTGCTGATGGCCACGCTCACCAGGCCGCGCCTGCTGCTGCTCGATGAGCACACCGCGGCCCTCGACCCCAAGACGGCCTCTAAGGTGCTCAACCTGACCGAGGAGATCGTCGACGAGAACCACCTGACCACGCTCATGGTCACGCACAACATGAACGACGCCATCCGTCTGGGCAACCGTCTGATCATGATGCACGAAGGCCACGTGATCTACGACGTGGCCGGCGACGAGAAGAAGTCGCTCACCGTGGCCGACCTGCTGCAGAAGTTCGAGGAGGTCTCGGGCGGCGAGCTCGCCAACGACCGCATGCTGCTGAGCTAAAACCTGCCAAAAAGGGACAGGTTTATTTTGGCAGGTTTTATCTGCGCAAACGTCAAAACCGCCGCTAAGGGACAGACGCCCTTGCGGCGGTTTTCGCATATTATGTCGATAATCCGATATTCAACCAGACATTCTGGCTAAGGACTAAGGAAACTGCCATGAAAAGACTCCCCCGCCTTGCGTTAGCCGCCGCGTTGTTTGCCGGCGCGCTCGCAGGCATCCCAAGCCTCGCTTTCGCGGGGAACCTGCCCGCCGCTATTGACGGCTCCGTGGCCGTCATGCACACCAACGACATCCACGGCAGCTACAAGTACAGCTACAACGCAAGCAAGGGCACCGGCACTGTGGGCTTTGACGGACTGGCGGTTCTCTATAGCGCCCAAAGCAGCGTCCCCGATCTTTTGCTCGATGCGGGCGACACCTTCCACGGACAGTCCTTCGCCACCATGAGCAGGGCAAGAGCATCGCCGAGCTCATGGACACCTTCTACGCCGACGGCTACGACGCGACCACGCCAGGCAACCACGACTGGAGCTACGGTGCGGACAAACTCCGCACCATGACCGGCTACAGCACCACCGGCACGCCCTTCGCCATGCTCTGCGCGAACGCGAAGTCTACGAGCGGCGTATGGAGCTCGAGCATCACGAAGACGCTCGATCGCACCTGGGAGGATAGCGAAGATCACTCCACATTCGACTACAAAATCAAGGTCGGCGTCGTGGGTGCCATGGATGAGTCGCTAGGTTCCTCGCTGCGCGCGGACCTGGTCGCGGGCACCAGCTTCTCGAGTGCCGCGAACGCCATCAATACCGAGGCAGAGCAGCTGCGCAAGGAGGGCTGCGATGTTGTTGTGTGCATCGCGCACACGCTCGACGCAAAGACCTTTGCCACGCGGCTCCGTGGCGTCGATGCCCTTATCGCAGGCCACGAGCACATCAACCTTAACGAGAAGGTAACGGGAGCCGACGGCAAGACGATCCACGTTGTCGAGGCAGGCAGCGCCTTTGCCGAGGTGGGACTGCTTTCCATTCCGTACAAATATGACACGAATGGCACCGAGACGACCGACGATGACACGGTCACGGTCCCTACAGACGACAGCGACGAGAAGCTCTACACCGCCAAGAACGTCAACGACCTTTTGGCAGACACCGACAAGGGTTCCGACTACCAAAGCCGCCTTGAAGACGTCCGCAACAAGATCAAGCCGCTCGACGAGGCCTTTGAAAACGAATCGAACAAGGTGCTCGGCACATCCACCACCAACTATTTCTACGGCGAGGACGCCGCAGGCACGCATGGTTGGGAAATGGTGCGCACCACCGATTTCCGCCCCAGCAAGGAGGGCGACACCACCAAGGCCCAGACCATCGGCCACGTGATTTGCGGCTCCTATCTTGCCCTGACGGGCGCGGACCTCGCTATCGAAAACGCTGGTGGCATCCGCGGCGGCATCGCGGCGGGCAACGTGACCGCCGGCAACGTCATCGCCATCTCGCCCTACGGCAACACCGTGGAAACCTGGACCATGACCGGCGCGGACTTCCTCGCAGCGCTCGAGCACTCGCTGCAGATCAGCGACGAATGCAATCACAGCTACGAGCTTCAGCAAGCCTACGTGGCAGCCGGCCATACCGAGCAGGAGGCGCAAGACAAGTACAAGTGGCGCGATGACTCTGGCAGCGTTCTCTCCTTTGGCGGCATCAACGTGACGATTGATTGGACGCAGCCCGAAGGCAAGCGCATTGTGAGTGCCACACTCACCAAGGACGGCAGCACGCTCGACCCCGCCAAGACCTATACCGACGCCACCAACAACTACATCATTACCAACACGACCGACTTTCCCACCTTTGCACACGCCACCAAGTACACCGAGTGGGGCACGTGTGAGGCGGCGCTGAGGGCGCTGATTGGGCAGAACGGCTGGGAGAGCAAGATGGCCGGACTCGCCGGCACCATCAGCTTCGGCTCCGCAGCCGTGGACCCCACGCCCACACCGGCCCCGACGCCTAAGCCCTCGCCTAAGACGGACACGACGACCACGAAGTTCATCACCAAGAAGACGACCGGTAAGCTCGCCGCAACGGGAGACCGCACGCTGGCAGTAGTTGGCGCGTGCCTTATCGGCGGCATCATCGTCATCATGCTCGGTATTATCTGGAAGCGTCGACGCTAAGCTACACCGCCGGGCCTTACAGCCCCGCCGCGTAAACCTTATATCGAGCACAGAAGCCCGTCCGAATTTGATCGGACGGGCTTCTTGGTGGGTATCATGGTTGAACGATCATTAGGAGGTTTTCCCTACATGGAATTGTTTGAGCCGATTCTTCATTTCTTTGAGCAACGGTGGGTCCACAACATCATCTGGGCCGTCATCTTGGCGATAGGCACCGCCGTCGCCGCCAAGGTCGTATCCAAGACCCTGAACCATCTGCTTAACCGAGACGATAACCCGCTTCCGGCATCGAGTATCTTCATCAACATCGCGCGCGCCGTCATCTGGATGATTGGCGGCAGCTTTATCCTCGACAACTGTTTTGGCATTAACGCAAACGCGCTCGTCGCCGCTCTTGGCGTCGGCGGCATCGCCATCTCGCTCGGCTTTCAGGACACGTTATCAAACCTTATCGGCGGCATGCAGGTGACCTTTATGGGCATCATCAAACCCGGCGACAATATCGAGGTCGGCGGCGTATCCGGCGTTGTCCAAGACATCACTTGGCGCCATACAACGAATGAGGATGACAGCGGACCGACCCTCATTGTGCCCAGTTCCAACATCTCCAAGACCACGCTCGTGCATTTAATGCCCTTTGGGCGCGTGGCCGTGCCCGTTGCCGTAAAGGACACGTCTAAGTGGGCTTCCCTTGACGTGCTGGCAGACGAGCTCACGAGCGCAACCAAAACGGCCGTCTCGCCCATCTCGGGCTTTGACAAGGAGCCCTACGTACTCTTTAGCGAAATCGGCGACTTTGGCATCAAAGGAAAGATCATCTTTATCGTCAGCGACGACAGCACTACTTTCACGGCAGCCGACGCCTGCATCCGCGCCATCGCCCCCATCATCGCCTAAACCACCGCAAAGGGGACAGGCATCTTTGTAGTGGTTTTCATTCGTGGTACCATGGTTCATATCGTTGTTTAAACGACTAAGGGAGTAGACACCATGGAAGAGGCCTATCGTCAAGCACGCAAGCGCGGCGAGCAGGGACGCCGTCGCGCCATTAGCCAAAGCGAGCATCCATACCTTACGGACCTCGATAGCTTGGTTGCTCAGCTCCCCTTAGGTCAGCGAGTGAGCGTCGGCCTGCGGGATATTCCGCTCGAAATGGTCGTCGGCACGGTCACCAAAGGCCGTCAGTCCGCCTTTTCGTGTAACTTTATGCCCCTGCTTCCGTTTAACACCGAGTTCGCCCGCAAGTGGTCAAACCTCTACGACATCCAGGTGACCGAGGGCTATCGCGACCCCATCATCGTCACCGAGTTCATGCATCGGTTCTATGTCCAGGAAGGCAACAAACGCGTCAGTGTCCTCAAATTCCTGGACGCTCCAACGGTTTCGGCCAGGGTTACCCGTCTCTACCCCGGCACATGGGATTCCGTCGAAAGCCGCCTGTACGGTGAATTCTGCGCGTTTTGGCGCGTCTGCCCCCTATACGAGATCAAGTTCTCGCGTGAGGGAAGCTACGAAACGCTCGCCAAGATGCTCGGTCAGAACCTTATCGAAAAATGGCCGCAGAAAAAGGTCGACTACCTGCGTCACACCTTCCTGCTCTTTAAGCGTGCCTACCTTCGCGCAGGCGGCGATCACCTGGACATTACGCCCGCCGACGCCATGCTCGTGTACCTCAATGTGTACAACCAGGACCGCCTGCTGGATACGCCGACGGATATCGTCGTAAACCGCCTGTGCAAGATCTGGCGCGAGCTGGTCATTGCCGGCAAAAATGACGAGGACAAGGTCGATCTCGTCGAAGCACCGAGCGTCGACGAGGAGGAGACGCCCGCCAAGTCCACCTCTGGCGTGCTCAACTTCTTTATGGGCAAGACCGTCTACTCGACGGCCAACCCCCTGTGCATCGCCTTTATCCATGAGTTCCCCTGTGCGACGTCGAGCTGGGACAGCCTGCACGACCAAGGGCGTCAGTATCTCGATGAGCACTTTGGCGGTATCGTGCGCACCGAGGCGTTCGAGGACTGTCACGATCCGGATGTGTTCTACGCCGCCGTGGAAACGGCTGTCAAACATGGAGCAATCGTCATCTTCTCGACCTCGCACCGCCTGATGGAATACACGCTCAGAGCTGCCGTTGAGTATCCCCAGGTTCGGTTCCTTAACTGCTCTATCGGCCTTCCCCATCAAAGCGTCCGTTCGTACTTTGGCAAGATGTACGAGGCCAAGTTTCTGCTGGGCGCCCTTGCGGCCAGCATGGCGGACAACCACCGCATCGGCTACCACGCGTCGGTCTTCGCCTCGGGCGCGCTCAGCGAGATCAACGCCTTTGCGATTGGCGCCTCGCTGCTCGACCCCCGCGCGCAAATTATCCTCACCTGGGGCGATGTGCCCGCCGGAGGCCTTGCCGAGGCCATGTGCCGCGAAGGCGTGAGCGTCATGACCGGCGCTGACATGTCAAAGTCGCTCGAAGACCCTACGGCCTACGGCCACCCCCGCCTGGACGATGGCAAGGTTTCCGGCAACGCCATGCCGGTATGGACCAGGAGCCGTTACTACGC
>URTW01000023.1 GCA_900550815.1 uncultured Collinsella sp. | reverse complement strand
GGGGCGCGGCTACGCCTTCTGCCGAGGCCCGCGACCGTTGCCGCCGTGGCACGTATAACGGTGCCACCTGGACGCGCGTCGAGATGCCCGAGCGGCCTGGACACGCTGTGCTGCCTACGGTTCGAATCGCAGACCTGCGCCGTGAGTTTTCTCACGGCAGCCGCTCCATGTTCTCAAAACCGCTGATGGAAGGCTTGGAACGCGTGGTCGAGCGCCGCGAGAAGGCAGTGCTACTACATAACCGCCGTGGCTTTGCGCCGTTCTTGATGTGCCGCGAGTGCGGATGCGTCCCCACCTGCAACCACTGCTCCACCGCGCTTACGTATCACGAGCGCACGCACACGCTGCAGTGTCACACATGCGGTTCGTCTTGGCGCGTGCAGCCGTATCCCGCGCCCACGAGCCGTTGCCCCAAATGTGGCAGTCGCTACCTGGCAAAAATGGGTCTGGGCACTCAACAGATCGAGGACGCGCTGCACCAGATGCTTCCCGAGGACGTCGCCATTATTCGCATGGATGCCGATTCCACGCGCGGCAAGGATGCGCACAAAAAGTTGCTCGAGCAGTTCGATGCGGCCGATTGCGCCGTGTTGCTGGGCACCCAAATGATCGCAAAGGGCCTCGACTTTCCCGAGGTCACGCTCGTGGGTGTGGTCAATGCCGACTTCGCCCTCAAGCTGCCAGACTTTCGCGCAGGGGAGCGCGCCTACGATTTGCTGGAACAGGTCGCCGGACGTGCCGGGCGCGGCGATCGTCATGGCGAGGTCATCATCCAGACCTACCTGCCCGAAGATCCGGTCATTCGCGCCGTCGCTGAGCACGACCGTTCGATCTTTACCGACTACGACCTGGACCAGCGCCGCGACGCGCTGTACCCGCCGTTTGTTCGCCTGGTCAACATCTTGGTGTGGTCGGCAAACCGAGACGACGCGCAGGACTACATCGGGCGCATTGCAAAGCTTCTTAAGCGCCGTTGGCATGCCGCCGCGCCCGACTTTTTACGGGCGGGGAGTGCCGTGCCGCAGGTGCTGGGCCCGGCTTCGTGTGTAATCGAGAGAGCCAAGGACCGTTACCGCTTCCATCTGCTTGTGAAGTCGCCCGTGGGGTACCATGTCTCTGATGATATCGACGCCTGCCTCAAAGAGGTGGGCTCTGTGCGCGGCGTGAGCGTGAGCGTTGACGTCGACGCCTATGATTTGATGTAACAACTCGAAAGGATGGCCATGGAAGCCAACGGAATCGTACTGTCGCCCGACCCTCGTCTGCGCCAGGAGTGCGCCGTCATCGAGGAGATTACCCCGGCGATCGAGGCGCTTGCCAAGAAGATGAAGAAGATGATGTTCGAGAACGGCGGTTGCGGCCTGGCTGCTCCGCAGATCGGCGAGCTCATTCAGCTCGTCACCATCGACTGCGACTACAGCGACAAGAACGACTACGATCCGTACGTGCTCATCAACCCCGTCATTGTTGAGCAGAGCGACCATCTGGTGCCCTTTAGCGAGGGCTGTCTTTCCATTCCTGGCATTAGCTGCGAAATCGAGCGTCCCGACCATGTCGTCGTCGAGGCGTACGACTTGGACGCTAACCTGATTCGCTATGAGGCCACGGGCGACCTGTTCTGCGTGTGCCTGCAGCACGAGATCGATCATCTGCACGGCAACACCATGTTCGAGCGACTGAAGCCCATGCAGAGGATCAAGGCAGTCAAGGAGTACCAGGACGCCCTGGCCCGCGGCGCTCGACCGGGCGAGACGGAGTAAGTCGTCCGTCCCCTTCCGCCACAGGGCTTAGGTTTTGCTCCATGCTCAAACAGTCCTGCTCGCACGAAGAGCACATTAAGTGCTCTTCGGCTCGTGCGGAACTGCGCGTGGAGCAATAACCTAAGCCCTGTGGCGGAAGGGGACTGCGTTTTCGTGCTCCTTTTCGCCCGGGTGCCGTCGGGCCAGGGAAGGGCGTCTTCGCTGATAATTGCTTTGCTGAAAGAGCTGCTTTTATTGCGGCTCTTTCTTTGGTTTTGGGTATATTTGTTCTTGTTGAATTGTTATTGCGGATGGGCTGGGTACTTGGCTTTCCGCTGCTATTTGTAGCCGTCTCGGCTTTGGTTGAGGGGAGACGTTCTTTATGCGAATTGTGTTTATGGGTACGCCTGATTTTGCTGTGCCTTCTTTGACTTCGCTTGTTGAGGCTGGGAATGAGATTGCGCTTGTTGTTACTCGTCCTGATGCTGTTCGTGGGCGTGGTAAGAAGCTTGAGCCGTCTCCTGTTAAGGCTAAGGCGCTTGAGCTGGGGTTGCCGGTCGTTGAGGCCAATCGTATGACGCCTGAGGTTGTTGAGGCACTCCAGGCTGCGCAGGCTGATATTTTCTGCGTGGCTGCCTATGGTTGCATTTTGCCTGATGAGGTGCTGCATATGGCGCCGCTTGGTATTGTGAATGTTCATGCGGCTTTGCTGCCTCGGTGGCGTGGCGCCGCTCCTATTCAGCGTGCGATTCTTGCTGGTGATGAGGTTGCTGGCGTTTCCATTATGCGCATTGGACATGGCGTGGATACTGGTGCTTATTGTGCTCAGGCTTCCACGTCGGTTGCCGGTAAGCATGCTGAGGCGCTGACCATGGAGCTTGGTGAGCTTGGCGGCAAACTGCTTGCCGATACGCTTCCTTCTCTTGCCGATGGCACCGCCGTGTGGACTGAGCAGGATGAGTCGCTCGTCACTCATGCTGCCAAGATTTCCAAGCTGGAGATGCGTCTGGATCCGCAGATGGCTGCGCTCGATTGCGTGCGTCATGTGCTCGCTTCGTCCGATACCGCGCCTGCTCGTTGCGTGATTGCCGGCAAGACCGTGCGCGTGCTCGATGCTGCGCTGGCCGATGTTTCGCTTGGCAAGGGCGGCGTTGACGTTAAGAATAAGCGTGTTTTCCTTGGCCTTTCCGATGGTGCGGTTGAACTGCTCGAGGTTAAGCCCGATGGCAAGCGTGCCATGGCCGCTTCTGCTTGGGCTGCTGGGCTGCAAGGCGCCGATCTTATCTGGGGTGTTTTGTCATGAGCAAGCTGTCTCCCGCGCGCAAGCTTGCACTCGATGTGCTGATGGAGGCCGATCGCCGCGGCATGTATGCGCGCGACGTGCTGTCCTCTCGCGCATCGGCCAAGGCTATTGACCAGCGCGATTCCGCTTTTGCAGCTCGCTTGGCGCTTGGTGTGGCCGCCACGCAGGGTATTTTGGACGAACTGCTCGATCAGTATCTCGATAAGCCTAAAAAGGTTGCGCCGCGTGTTCGCATGGCGCTTCGTATCTCGGCCTTCGAGATGCTTTATCTGCATACGCCTGGTCGCGTTGCGGTGAGTCAGGGCGTTGAGCTGGTGCGCAGCGGAGCTAAGTCTGCCGCCGGTTTGGCCAATGCCGTGCTGCATAAGGTCGCGGACAACGTTGAGGACTTTGCCACGGCGTCCGATGTAGACGAGTCTGAGCGACGCTTGGTTCGTCTGTCGCGCCTGATGGGACTGCCGCGTTGGCTGTGCGCTCGCATTATGGCATCGTTCGACACGCCAGAGGGTGCGCTTAACTTTGCCGGCAATCTGGCCCCCGCGCCGCTGGCCCTGCATGAGAACGCCTTTGCGACTAAGCCCGATCCGTATATCTCGCAGCTCGTCGCGCCTGTCTTCCCGGGCTGCCATGCTCCGGTTGATGCCCAGGTTACCGTTGCTTCGGGGGTGTTTGAGCGTGCTGCCGCGGTGGCGTCTGATCTCAACGCGCAGCTTATCGCCACGGCTGCCACGCGCCCTGGTAGCTGCCTTGAGATTGGTGCCGGTCGTGGCACCAAGACCTATGTGATGATGTGTCAGGCCAAGCGTGCGGGCTATGAGCGTCAGCATACGGCGCTCGATCTGCATGATCGCAAGTGCGATCTGAATCTCGCTCGCCTGCATAAGGCCGGTATTCAGGGCGTTCGTACGGTTTCGGGTGATGCTTGCGAGCTCGATGAGGTTCTCACATCGTTTGATGCCATGCGCGGTGAGCGGGTCAAGTTCGATACCGTGTTTATCGATGCGCCGTGCTCGGGCACCGGAACCATGCGTCGTCATCCCGAGATCCCGTGGCGTCTGACCGAGAACGACGTTACGACTGATCTGCCCAAGCTGCAGCTGACGATGCTCAAAGAGGCTGCCGCGCGCGTGGCTGCCGGCGGCGAGCTCATCTATGCGACGTGCTCGGACTTCGACGAGGAGAACACACAGGTGGTGGACGCGTTCCTTGCTTCTCCCGAGGGTGCCGGCTTTAGCGTGGCGCCGCTTTCCGAGGCGCAGATTCTGCAACTTCCCGAGTTCGATCAGGCCAAGAAGCTGTTAGCCGTCCGTCAAAACGACCGTGGCCTCTTCCAAAGCGTGCCAGTAAACGCCGACTCCTACGACGGCCACTTCTGCGCCCGCCTGGTCCACAAGTAACTACTAAGTTGCGGTGAAATAGGGATTGAAAAACCGCTTCTACCCGCCAAACAGTCCTTATTTCACCGCAACTCATAGAGCCACCTGCAACACAAAGAAATAGCCCCGCGATCGGCGTTGATAGCGGGGCCGCGTTGTTTCTAGTGGTTGTGTGGGCAGTTGGCGCAGCAGCCGCTCGTTGCGTTGGTGCTGGAGCCGCCGCTTCGCTGGTCGGTGTTGTAGAAACCGCTACCCTCAAATTTAATGCCGCTGGCCGAGAACGTCTTGGCCGCCGGGGCACCGCAGCTGGGGCACACGACCTCGGGAGTCTCGGACATGGGATGCTCAACCTCAAACACGTTGCCGCAGCTCGAGCACTTGTAATCGTAGCGCGCCATAATACTTCCTTTTCAGCACAAAGCGGGCAGATTACTCTGCCCGCAAAAATTCAAACGACTGTAACTGTACCCTATATCGGGGGTTTTATCACGCTTCGCCCCAGAATCTATGGTTGTTGCGCAGGAGCTGTGCGGTTTTGTTCTCGGCGGCTGCAATGTCCGCCTCGTCAGCCTGCCAGGTCCAGTTGCCCGTGGCCACGCCCGGAACGTTCATGCGCGCGTCGTCGCCAAGCCCCAGGATATCCTGTAGCGGCATCATCACTAGGGGAGCGTCGCTTGCCAGCGCGTCGCTCATCAGGTTGGCCGCAAACTCAACACCGCTCGGCTCGTCGCCGCCCGCAAAGGAACGCGTGCACCAACCGGCCAGCGTCGACGTGTCGTGCGTCGAGGTGTACAGAATCTTACCAGGCGTGGGATGTACACCGCAACGAACGTCGTAGTCGCTAAACTCCAGCACATCCATGCCGGGGAAACCACAGGTCGAAGCCATGGCGCGAACACCGGGTGTCAAATAGCCCAAGTCCTCGGCTATAAAGTTGAGCGGACCCAGCTCGTCATAGGCGGTCTGGAACAGGTCCTTGCCCGGTCCCGCCAGCCAGCGGCCGTCGGCGCAAGCCTTGCCCGCAGGGATACTAAAGTAGCTGTGGAAGCCCAGGAAGTGATCCAAGCGCACGCGATCGTAGAGCGAAAACGCGCGGCGCAGGCGATCCATCCACCAGCTATAGCCGTTCTGCTTCATGTGGTCCCAGCGGAACGTCGGGTTGCCCCACACCTGGCCCTCGGGTGCAAAATTGTCGGGCGGAGCGCCGGAAATCTCAATCGCCTTGCCGGTATCGGACAGCCAGAAGTTCTCGGGTTCGCTCCACGCGTCTGCCGAATCGTCGGACACGTACATAGGAATATCGCCGATAACCTCGATGCCCTTCTTGTGCGCATAGTTCATGAGCTCGCACCAAGCGAGGTCAAAGCGGTACTGCATGTACGCCTGAAGCTCGGCCTCGTTGTGAAAGCGCTTGTCATCGATCAGATGCTCGTTGTAGCGAGCGACATCTGCCGGCCAATCGTGGCGCGATTCGCCCTCAAAGTACTTCTTAACGGCCATGTAAACGCTGTATTTCTCGAGCCAATCGGCATTGCGATGTTTAAACGCGGTGTACAGCGGGTCGGCATCCTCGCCGCCGCGGGCCTTCCAGGTCTCAAAGTCGGCGGCCAGCTCCTCGTGGCTCTCGGGCAGCTGGTCGATATTGCCTGCAAAGGCCGAAGGACCGGCGTAAGGTGAGCGGAAGAAGTCCGTGGGGTTGACGGGGAGAACCTGCCAGTAGCGCATGCCCATGGCGGCCAGATGGTCGATAAATCGACGCGTGGGCGCGCCGTTCGTACCGGGCTTGCCGGCGGCGGTCGGCACCGATGTGATATGGCACACAACACCCGCACCGTGATCGCGCGGCTCCTGCAGACGCTGCTCTGCGTGGTGATAGATGATCGACGACCCCAGAGGATACAGATCGAGCGTGACGGTACCGTTGTGGATTTCGCACTCGTGGCCACTAATCACGTCGCTCGCACATTCGGCGAGCGCCGGAATCGTCACGCGGTGCGAATTGCGCAGGCTGCGGTTGATGATAACCGTCGCGGACTCGCCATCCTTGCCCGTGCGGTTGTATGCCAGCACCTCATCATTGAGCGCGAAGGCCTTGATCTCGCCATCGATCATAAACGGTAGCGCGCGGCGCACGGCCGAGGCATTCTTGACGATCGCGAACGTATCGAAGTCGTGTAGGTTTTCCTTGGTCGGCATGGTGCGGCGATTGCCCGGATCGGTGAGACCCTCCAAGCCGTACTCGTCACCGTAATAGATTGAGGGAACGCCCGGGAACGTCATCTGCATGAGCGACGCCAGCCAAAAGCGGCTCTTGGCCAAGCCCATGGAGTTCTCGTCCAGGCGCCATTTGCTGCGCTCGCTCTCGGGCAGCTGTGACTCGTCGGGGCCGCCGCCGAGCACCGAGATGATGCGCGGACGGTCGTGGCTCGACAGCAGGTTGAGCGCGCAAGACAGGGCCTCACGCGGATAGTTCTCGCGCAGGGTCTCGATATCCTCGGCAGCTTGGTAGGCGTTTTTGTAGCCCATCAAAAAGCCGATGACCATGTCGCGGAAGGGGTAATCCATGGCCGAGTCGAGCTCGGAGCCTTGCAGATAACGACGCAGATGGCCGTAGCTGATCTTGTTGGAGGCGTCTTCCCAGACCTCGCCGAGCAGCAGTGCGTCGGGCTTCTCGGCGAGCACGGCCTTTTTGATCTCGGCTAGGAAATCGTCGGAAAGCTCGTCGGCCACATCCAGGCGCCAGCCGTGAGCGCCAGCGCGCAGCCATTTACGAATGACGCCGTCCATGCCCAGGAGCCGCTCGCGTACCAGTTCGGAATTCTCGTTGATGGCGGGCATGTTGCCCACGCCCCACCAGCTGTCATTTGAGCCGTCTTCATGGAAGTAAAACGCCTCGCGCCACGGCGAGTCCTCGCTCTGCCATGCACCGACGCCGGGATAATTGCCGTAGCGGTTAAAGTAGATCGAGTCGTCGCCCGAGTGGTTGAAGACGCCGTCCAGGATGATGGAAATGCCGAGCTTCTCGGCCGCCTTGCACAGCTCCGTAAAGTCCTGCTCGGTGCCCAGGATTGGGTCGATCTTGGTGTAGTCGGCCGTGTCGTAGCGGTGGTTGCTCGCGGCTGCAAAGTTAGGGCTGAGGTAGATGGCCGTATAGCCCAGCTCGGCGATACGGGGCAGGTCTTCCTGGATGCCCTTGAGCGAGCCGCCGTAGAAGTCCCAGGTCTTGATGGAGCCGTCCTCGGCGCGCTCGTACACGGGCGGCTCGTTCCAGTCCTCGACCATCCGGCGCTGAATGCCGTTGCGCGGTTTTTCGAGTTGGGCCATTGTGCGCTCGCGCCAGTGCTCGTCGCGGGCATAGCGATCGGGGAAGATCTGATAGACCATGCCGCGCTCGTACCACTCGGGACGAACTTCGCGGTGCTTGTAGACAGTGACCTGGAATGACGGCACCTCGGCGTAATCGTAGGTTATACCTTCGCCGCCGGTGCGGCCCTGTGGTGCGCCCAGGCGAACCTCGGGCTGGCCCTCGATATTGCAGATAAAGCTGTACCAGATAAGACAGGGCTCGGCGCACTCCAGCTCGGCGGTAAAGATGCCGTCGCCCTCGTGCGTCATGGGATACAGAGACTCACCGATCTCATCGACCCAGGTGCGCAGCGTAAGCGTTGCCTGGTTGGGGTCGGCGTCCTCTAGAATCACCGAAAGCGAGAGGGTCGTTCCTGTGGTCACAGCGCCAAACGGAGTGCGAAACTGCGGCAGACGGCTGTTGTGAATCAATCTCATTATACGGTCCAGTTCAATTGAATCATGGCCTGCGGGCCATGCGCTTTACGCACAAGTTGTAAGTATATCTGTTGTACACAGGCTGTATAAACAACATCCGTTTACCATCGGCGAACGGTTGTCCTTGAAAATCGTTTTACCAACTATCTACAGAGAAGGGGCGCCCGGTTGGAGCGCCCCTTACTTAGGGGTTGATGAGGTTTTGGATCGTCTGTGGGCTAGCGGCGTTTGCGGGTGGCCGTTGCCTTGCGGACGGATGTCTTCTTGGTCGGAGCCTTTTCCTCGGCCGGAGCGGCGGGGGAGACCGGAGTCTCCTTGGTGGGCTCGGGCTTGGCCTCTGCCTTCTGGGCGGCCTTGGCCTCGGCGGCCTTCGGCGCCGGCTTGGCCTTTACCTCGGCCTTGGGCTCCTCTTTGGTGGCAGCGGACTTGGGCTCTGTCTTGGTTGCGGCGGCCTTGGTCGTGGGCTTTTTGGCCGTCGGCGTGGTGCGCTTGCGCGTGGTGGTCTTGGCGGCCGGCTTCGTCTCGACAGCCGCCTCGGTCTTGGGCTCGACGGGGGTTTCCTCGACCTTGACAGCAGACTTTGCGGCGGCCTTCGAGGTCGTCTTCGCAGCGGCCTTCGTCGCGGCAGCCTTCGTGGTCGTCGACTTCGTTGCCGTGGTCTTCATGGCTGCCGTTGCCTTCTTGGCGGTGGTGGTGTTGTTCGCGATCGCCTTCTTAGCTGCGGTCTTTGCCGGAACCTTGGCGGCCGGCTGGGCCTCAGCGACCTCGGCCTTTACCTCGGGAGCAGCTTCGGCTTCGGCGGCCTTCTTGGCAGCGGCGGTCGTACGCTTGCGCGTGGTCGTTGCCTTGGTAGCGGTCGTCTTTGCTGCGGCGGTCTTGGTGGCAGCAGCTTTGGTCGTCGTAGCCTTCTTGGCGGTCGTCTTGCGGGTCGTGGTCTTCTTAACTGCGGGCTTTGCAGCGGGCTTGACCTCGGCCTCTGCCTCAGGAGCAACCTCAGCCTTCACCTCAGGCTCGTCCTTTGCGGGCTCAGCCTCAACCGGCTTCTCCTCGGCCTTGGGCTCCTCAGCGGCCACCGGTTCAGCAACAGTCTCAGGCTCGTCGACAACAGCCGCCGGCCTCTCAATCTCCGGATGCATAAAGAAGTACAGGTCCAGATACTTGTCGGCCGAGCGCGTCCAGCTAAAGTCCTGGCTCATGGCCTGCGTGACCAGCTGGTTCCAGGCGTCGCGGTTATCCCAGAACAGGCGTGCCGCGCGGAACACGGCGTCGCCCATCTCGTCGCCGTTAAAGTTGCTAAACGAGAAGCCCGTGCCCTCGCCGGTAAACTCGTTGTACGGGATCACAGTGTCCTTCAGACCACCGGTCTCGCGAACAATCGGCAGGGTGCCGTAGCGCATGGCGATAATCTGCGACAGGCCGCAGGGCTCAAACTTCGAAGGCATCAGGAACATGTCGGCGGCAGCATACATGCGCTGTGACAGCGCCGGATCAAACTCGATGCGCGCGGCCATGGTGCCGGGGTACTTGTCCTGGAAGTAGCGCAGTCCGTCCTCGTAGTCGCGGTCGCCGGTGCCCAGCACCGCCACCTGCACGCCGCCGGCCAGGATGCGGTCGAGCGCGTACATGACCAGGTCCATGCCTTTCTGGCGCGTCAGACGCGTGACCATGACCATAAGCGGACGGTCGTCGCGAACATCGAGCCCCAGCTCTTCCTGCAGCTTGGCCTTGCACACGGCCTTGCCGGAACGGTCCTCGACGGTGTAGTTGGCGGCAATGCGCTTGTCGGTCGCCGGGTCAAAGCCCGCGACGTCAATGCCATTCAAAATGCCCTGCAGCGCGTACGAACGCTCGCGCAGAACGCCGTCCAGGCCCTCGCCAAATTCGGGCGTCTGGATCTCGTTGGCATAGGTAGGACTTACCGTAGTGATGGCGTCGGCATAGCGCAGCGCGCCCAGCATGTAGTTGATGCTGCAAGCGTCGCAACGCAGCTGCGAGGCGGCCGCCGGAATATGTGCCACACCCAGGATATCCTCCATCACGGTGTCGCTAAACTGGCCCTGGAACGCCACGTTGTGGATCGAGAACACGGTCTTGACTCGGTCGTACAGCGGCAGGCCCTGGTAGAACTCGCGCAAACACACGGGCGCCAGTGCCGTCTGCCAGTCGTTGCAGTGCAGGATGTCGCACTCAAAGCCGGCCGGCAGGTGCTGCAGGCTCTCGGTGATGGCCTTGGAGAAGAACGCAAAACGCTCGCCGTCGTCAAAGAAGCCATACGGATAGTCGCGCGCAAAGTAGCGCTCGTTGTCAATGAACATATAGGTGACGCCATCGTGCTCGAGCTTCTCAAGTCCGCAGTACTCATTGCGCCAGCCCAGGCTCACGTAAAAATCGGAGAAGTGCTCCATCTGCGCCTTGTACTCGTCCTTGATGGTGGCGTATTTGGGCACCATCACGATAACCTCGGCGCCGGCGCGCACGAGCGCCGCAGGCAGCGAGCCCGCTACGTCACCCAGGCCACCGGTCTTCACAAACGGTGCGCACTCGGCCGAGGCAAACACGATCTGCATCTTTTTGCTGGAATCAGCCATATTGTCTCCCTGTTGCAATTCGAGAATAGCCGCCTGGCGCTAACCGGGCGGCTATTCTACATGTTACGAGCGATGTTGCGGTGCCAACGTTAACGCACGATGGTGGTATCGGAAGTTAACGGGGCCTTGCCCAGCACCAGGATGTTCTCGGGCGTGCCGCGAAGCTCGGTGTTGGTGGGAACCACGTTGTTCTTGTCCAGGATGGCGTTCTCAACGCGGGCGCCGCTCTTGATGATGCAGCTCTGGTTGATGATCGAGTTGGTCACCGAGGCGCCTTCCTCAACCACAACGCCGCGCGACAGGATCGAGTTGCGCACGGTTCCCTTGATGATGCAGCCGGCCGAGATAATCGAGTTGCAGGCGTGGCTGCCGGTTGCGTAGCGCGAAGGCGGTACGTCGTGGGCCTTGGTTAGGATCGGGCGCTCGGGATCAAAGAGCTGGTCGGCCACGGTCTGGTCGAGCAGGTCCATGCTGCGGCGATACAGCGACTTCTCGCTAAACACGCCCACGACCTCGCCCTTGTACTCGTAGCTGCACACGTCGATGTTGCCAAAGTCGCCCTGGAGTGCCTCGAGCAGGTCCAGATAGTCGGCGGCCTGGTAGTGGTCGATAATCTCGAGCAGCGTCTCGCGGTTGACGATGCAGCAGTCCATAGAGGCGTTGTCGCCGTACGCGACGCCAGCGCTCACGCCCGTCAGGCGGCCGTTCTCGTTAATCTCGAGCTTGGTCTCGTCATCGACGTTGTGCGTGGCCTTGCAGTACACCACGGTCATCTGGGCACCGGAGTTCTCGTGCGCGTCGATGATGGTGTTGAGGTCCATGTTAAAGATGATGTTGGTGCCCATCATCACAACGTAGGGCTTATCCGAGCGCTGGAACAGCGTCTTGTTGGAGATGATGTCGCGCAGCAGGAAGCGCATGCCGCCCTTGGTGGTGCCATACGCGTTGCCGGGAACCATGAACAGGCCGCCCTTTTTGCGGTCCAGGCCCCAGTCCTTGCCCGAGCCCACGTGGTCGATCAGCGAGCGGTAGTTGCCCGGCATGACGACGCCGACGGTCTTAATGCCGGCATTCATCATGTTGGACAGCGGGAAATCGATCAGGCGGTAGCGGCCCAAAAACGGAACGGACGCGATGGGGCGGTCCTTGAGCAGAACGCTGCCGTAGGTCGAAGAGTAGTTAGCGGTGATATAACCGATGGCCTTGCGATTGATCATCGGATCATTCCCCCTTCCCGATAACGACGTCATTTCCAACGACGGCCGTATCCTTGGTGGTATCGACAGAGCCGAGCTTCACGCCCTCTTCGACCGTGGAGTTCTCGC
This sequence comes from uncultured Collinsella sp., assembly GCA_900550815.1. Classification (GTDB taxonomy): domain Bacteria; phylum Actinomycetota; class Coriobacteriia; order Coriobacteriales; family Coriobacteriaceae; genus Collinsella. The sequence goes on along the minus strand of URTW01000023.1, from coordinate 4,470 downwards.
CCAAAATAGCGCGGCAGATGTGCGCGCCGCTCTTAACGTGCGCACCCGGCAGCAGCACGGAGTCCTCGACCACGGCGCGCTCCTCAATGATGACATCGGTCGAAAGGATCGAGTGGCGAGCGGTGCCGTAGATCTTGCAGCCGTTGGAGACCAGGCAGTCGTCCAGGCGACCATCCGGACCAATGTAGTGCGGCGGACGCGTGGTGATGTTGGACATGATGGGGAAGTGCTTGTCAAACAGATCGAACTCGGGGTTGTTGCCCAGCAGGTCCATCGAGGTCTCGTGGAAGCTGGCGATGGTGCCGACGTCCTTCCAAAAGCCGTGGAACTCGTAGCTGTACAGGCGCTTGCCCTCGCCGAGCAGCTTGGGGATGATGTCCTTGCCAAAGTCGTGGCTCGAACGCTGGTCCAGAGCGTCCTCCTCGAGTGCCTCGATCAGCACGTCGGCCGAGAAGATGTAGATGCCCATAGACGCGTGATTCGAATCGGGCTTATCGGGCTTCTCGGTGAACTTGGTGATGCGGCCGTCCTCGGGGTCGGTGGTCAGGATGCCAAAGCGGCTGGCCTCCTCCCACGGCACGGGCATGACGCTCACCGTGAGGTCGGCGTTGTTCTCAATGTGCGTCTTGAGCATCTTGCGGTAGTCCATACGATACAGGTGATCGCCCGAAAGAATCAGGACGTACTTGGGGTCGTTGGCCTTGATGTAGTCGAGGTTCTGCGTAATGGCGTCGGCCGTGCCCGCATACCAGGAGTCGCTGGTCTGCGTCTCGTACGGCGGCAGGATCGACACGCCGCCGTCGCGGCTGTCCAGATCCCACGCCTCGCCGGAGCCCACGTAGGCATGCAGCAGGTAGGGGCGATACTGCGTCAGAACACCCACCGTGTCGATGCCCGAGTTGGAGCAGTTGGACAGCGAAAAGTCGATAATGCGGAACTTGCCACCAAAGCTAACCGCCGGCTTAGCGATCTTTTGGGTGAGTGCCCCCAATCGGCTGCCCTGTCCTCCTGCGAGGAGCATCGCGATGCATTCTTTCTTACTCATCGATTTCTCCTTCTGTCATCGATGTTCCTAAACCCATTTGCGACGGGCGCGGCGCAACGTCACGCCCGTCGAGTAATGCCGTGCTGGCATAGGGGAGCCCGCGGCCTTTACGCGTGCCAGATCTCGTCGCGGTACTCGCGAATGGTGCGGTCGCTTGAGAACCAGCCCGAGGAGGCGGTGTTGAGCAGGGCCTTGCGGTTCCAGGTCTCTTGGTCGCCGTAGCAACAAGAGAGCTTCTCCCACGCAACCACGTAGCTGCGGAAGTCTGCCATGACCAGGTCGGGGTCGTTGTTGTTCATGAGCTCGTTATAGATGCTCTCAAAGTTGCCCGAAAGGCCCGCAAAGGTATTGTCCTTGAGCTCGTCCATCACACGGCCCAGACGCTCGCGGTCGCCGTTGAGGGTATCCCACGCAAAGTAGCTGTTCGATGCCCAGAGCTGCTCGACCTCGGGAGCGGTCAGGCCAAAGATGGCCTCGTTCTCGCGACCGGCCAGGTCGGCGATCTCGATGTTAGCGCCGTCGAGGGTACCCAGCGTAATGGCGCCGTTCATCATGAGCTTCATGTTGGACGTGCCCGAGGCCTCCTTGCCGGCCGTGGAGATCTGCTCCGAGATCTCGGCGGCAGGGTAGATGAGCTGGGCGTTGCTCACGCGGAAGTTGGGGATAAAGCAGACCTTCATGACCTCGTTGACGCGCGGGTCGTTGTTGATGACCTCAGCCACCGAGTTGATCAGGCGGATGGTCTCCTTGGCAAAGGTGTAGCTCGAGGCAGCCTTGCCGCTAAAGATGAAGGTCGTCGGCGTCACGTGGAAGTTGGGATCGGCGATGCGACGGTTGTAGATGTCCATCACCTTCATGATGTTCATGAGCTGGCGCTTGTAGGCGTGGAAGCGCTTTACCTGAACATCGAAGACGGTATTGGGGTCGATGACCAGACCGGTCTCGGCCTTAACGTAGGCAGCCAGACGCTCCTTGTTGGCGCGCTTGGAGGCGCCTACGGCCTTCAGGAACTCGGTGTCGTCCTTAAACTCCTTGAGCTTCTCCAGCTCAAAGGCGTCCTTCAGCCAGCCATCGCCAATGGCCTCGGTCACGAGCTTGGCGTAGGTGGGGTTGGCCTCGGCAAAGAAGCGGCGGTGCGAGATGCCGTTGGTCTTGTTGTTGAACTTCTCGGGCGTCAGGGCATAGAAGTCCTTGAGCACGATGTTCTTGATGATGTCGGAGTGGATCTTGGCCACGCCGTTGACGCTGTGGCTGCAGATCACGGACAGGTTGGCCATGCGAATCTCGCCGTCCCACAGAATGGCGGTCTGGCGCAGACGCTCCTGCCAGCCCTCCTGCGTAGTGTCGAACGACTCGTGCCAACGACGGCTGATCTCGTCGATGATCTGGTACACGCGGGGGAGGAGCTTGGAGAACGTGCCGATGGGCCACTTCTCCAGAGCCTCGGGAAGGATAGTATGGTTGGTGTAGCTCACGACCTGCGTCACGATATTCCAGGCGTCGTCCCACTCGAGCTTCTTTTCGTCGATGAGGATGCGCATGAGCTCGGGGCCGCACATGGCGGGGTGCGTGTCGTTGGTGTGGATGGCCACAAACTGCGGCAGCAGCTCCCAGTTCTCGCCGTGCTCCTTCTCAAAGGTGTCGAGCAGGCTGTAGATGCCGGCCGAGACAAACAGGTACTCCTGCTTCAGGCGCAGCAGACGGCCGTGCTCGCCGGCGTCATTGGGGTAGAGGATGGCGCTGATGGCCTCGGCCTCGGCACGCTCGGCGTCGGCCAGGGCGTAGTCGCCGCGGTTGAAGGCCTCCAGATCGAAGTGCTCCTCGACCGGCTCGGCGGCCCAGACGCGCAGCTTGTTGACGGTCTCGCCGGCATAGCCCACGACGGGGATGTCATAAGGGACGGCCAGGATGTCCTGCGTGTCCACCGTGCGGTAGAACGTGCGTCCGTTCTCCTCAAAGCCCTCGACGCGGCCACCAAACTTAATGGTCACGGCCTTGTCCTGACGGCGGACCTCCCAGGGATAGCCGTGGGTGAGCCACTCGTCGGTGGCCTCGACCTGGCTGCCGTTGACGATCTCCTGCTTAAACAGGCCGTAGCGGTAGCGCATGCCGTTGCCGTAGCCGGCGATGCCCTCGGCTGCCATGGAATCCAGGAAGCATGCGGCCAGACGGCCCAGGCCACCGTTGCCCAGAGCCGGATCGGGCTCCTGGTTCTCGATGACGGACAGGTCGAAGCCCATGTCGTCGAGCGCCTCGGCGACCATGTCACGTACGCCAAAGTTGAGCAGGTAGTTGTCGAGCAGGCGGCCGATCAAAAACTCGATCGAGAAGTAGTACACGCGCTTCTTGCCCTCGGCGGTGGCGCGGGCGTCACTCTTGGTGGCAACGGTGCGTGCCTTCTCGGCCACGAGCTTGGCCAGGGCGTTAAAGCGATCGAGGTCGCTGGCGGCCTCAACGCTCTTGCCGCTGATGCTCATGACGGCATCGCGATAGAGCTCGGTAAACTCCTGCTTGTTGTCGAAGATCTTATTCATACGTTCCTTTCCCCCGGGGATGTTTCTCCCGGAACGGTTGTGACATGTATCCTACGCCCCCGCGGGGCGGGTAATTACAGTGGTAACGCCTTTGTTACGCTTTCTTGGCAGGAGCCTTAACAGCAGCTGCCTTTGCCTTGTGAGCAGTCTTTTTGGTGGCTGCCTTCTTGGCCGTGGTGGACTTGGCCGTGGCCTTGGCGGCGGGCTTGGCAGCCTTCGCCTTGGCCGGAGCCTTCTTGGCGGCCGCGGCCTTGGGCTTCACCGAGGACGCACGCTTGCGCGTTGCCTTCTTGGGAGCCTCGACCACGGGCGGTTTATAGCTGCTGGGACCCCGACGCTTAAGCACCACGCCTGCCAGACCGGGCACCTTAATCTCGATGGAGTCCATCTGCCCGTTCCAGGGATAGGGCTCGCTCGAGCAGGTGTAGGGCTCCTCGCCGGCATAGCCGCTGCCGCCAAACTCAGGACGGTCGGAATCGAAGATGACCTCCCAGTCACCCTCGCGCGGCACGCCCACACGGAAGCTCTCATAGCTCGCCGGGTCAAAGTTGATCAAGATCACCAGGTCGTCATCGACGTCCTCGCCCTGGCGCACAAAGCTCACGATGGACTGCTTGGAGTTGTCCGCGTCAATCCAGGTAAAGCCGTCGTCGGTGTAGCCGCGCTCGTACAGGGCGGGCTCGGCGGTGTACAGGTGGTTGAGCGCCTTGATAAACGCCTGATGATGGCGGTGGGTCTCGTACTCCTCGGTCAAGAACCACTGGATGGACTCGTAGAAGCGCCACTCAATAACCTGGCCGATCTCGTAGCCCATGAAGTTCAATTTTATTCCCGGATGTGCGTTCGTAGACATATAGCACGCGCGCGCTGGTGGAAATTTGGCTTGGTGCG